>JBPXJX010000287.1:0-5687 GCA_051715525.1 Bacteroidales bacterium | reverse complement strand
CTTGATTACCAACAATAGCACCACTGCTATTACGAACTACACCCTGGTACGAGAAGCCTTGAGGGGATTGGGAGTAACCAGTTATATGTATGCAAAACACCAATAGCGTTGGCATCAACTTGCTAAACATTCCTTTTACGTTCATAGTTTTAGGTATTATGTAAAACAATTATAGAAGCGCCTAAATATGAGGATTGTATCATAAAAAATTATAACAATCGTAACGCTAAAAGGTTAACATTTTTTGACGAAAGGAATAAAAAAGGCCTATCCTTTAAATTGGATAGGCCTTAGTAAAATTATTTGAGAAAGCTTATTTTTTTAACAGCACTTTTATTGCCTCGAGTTCGGCTTTAAGCGCATCAACTTCTTTGACCTTTTCTTCCAGTAAATCAATCTTTTTTTGTTGTTCTTTAATTGATTCAATTAATAGTGGAACAAAGGCACTATAATTAATTGCTTTATACCCTTCTTCATCAGCCTTAACCAGTTCAGGGTATATTTTTTCAACATCCTGAGCAATTAAACCGATCTGATTCTTTTTATCGAACCCTTTATTTGGAAATTTATCTCGATCCCAATTATAAGTTACACCATTTAGCTTTACAATGTTTTGTAAAGCGTTTTTGACAGGGAGGATATTTGTTTTATACCGTTCGTCAGAAGTATTCCAGGTTCCTGTACTATAAGCATTTCCCAAAGCATATATGGCATAGGATTCAGTTTGTCCTGTTGGAGTGTCTACGATTAGCCCATAGCCTGACACACCGGGATAGTTTATACCCATATTCCCGTTAATTCTAAGCGTTTTAGCAGAAAAATCCCCATAAATCAGAGAGGTTGAAGGAATACTCGCCTGTACTACTTCTGCATTATCAATTATTAGTTTATTGCTTTCGGTTGATCGCCATCCTGCTTTGGAGCCAATAAAAACATTGCCAAAACCTGTCGTATTATCGTGTCCAGCCAAATGGCCTATATAAACGTTATCAGAACCTGTTGTATTTTGCTGACCACACTCACGCCCAATAAAAACATTACCTCCACCAGAAGTATTCATTTCTCCGCACCAATGACCAATAAAAGTATTTTTACTCCCGGTGTTATTTGTAATGTTAAATCCCCCAGTTTGAGATCCTATAAAAGTATTCCCTGATCCTGTATTGTTTTTCCCAGATTCTGACCCTAGAAATGTATTTGAACCGCCCCATAAATTCATTTCACCACTAAAAGCTCCTATATAAACATTTTTCTCTCCTACAGTATTACTGTAACCAGAATGATAACCTAAAAAAATATTGTTATCCCCATCGGTTGGTTCCATATCATCGTGATAACCAGTAGTATTCATACCAGCTTGGTAACCAATACAACTATTATACTCGCCTTTAAGTATTTTGTTACCTGCATCTTGACCAATAAAGTAGTTTTTAGGAGTAAGCTGCAAGTAACTATTTGCTGCACCTTTTCCGCTTAACCCACCAATGGCAAACCCTCCTTTAGCTCCTTTACCAACAGGATCTTTAAGGCGCACCCTTGCGCTATCGGGTGTAATTAAAAAGTAATCGGCAGTGGCTTTTCCTGAAAGGCCACCAATAGCAAATCCACCTTTTGCCCCTTTTGCCGTAATTCCATCAACAAACATTCTAATACCACTCTGGTAAACAGCAAAAACTACTAAGCCGTTTTTATTTCTAACCTCCATGATAGGATCGTCTGTACCAGCGGTTGGATTACTTGTAATTTGGAAATTAGTCCCCCATGATAGGTTGGAAATACCTTTAAGCCCGTTAGCTCCATTCCAAACTGCAATTTGGTTGTTTACCCCAGTCCCAATAGGTATTCCTATTCCTGAGAGGCTTTGCCATAGAACACCTGATGCGCTACGGGTAAGAATTTGATTTGGGGACCCTGAAGTATTGTTATAGTCGAAAAGTAGTCCTCGAAGTCTTATTGCACCGTTAACATCTAATTTTTGTGAAGGAGCGAACAAAGCAGATCCAATACCAATGTTAGCACCATCGTTGACTAAAATGTTACTTGGAGTCCAAGCTGTACCATTATGATATAACGTTTGGCTATTTGTTCCGCTAATTGGCATACCATCTTGTGCTAAAATTTGCCATGTGCTACCATCATAAACGTAAGCCTTTTTATCGGTTGAGTTGTAATATGCCCAATTTGTAGCAGGGCTGGCAGGAGCAGTAGCAAGAGTACCTTTCCATATAATTGAAATCCCATTTAAGCCATTTGTTCCATTTGTCCCGTTAGTTCCGTCTTGTGCTAGAATTTGCCAAGTATTGTTCTTGTCGTAAACGTATGATTTCTTTGCCAAAGTGTTATAGTAGGCATCATTTAAACTTGGTGTACTTGGAGCTGTTGAAGATGAACCTCTCCAATTTATAGAAATACCGTCTGCCCCTGGGGTTCCACCATTAGCTGAGAAAAGTGAATATGGGACCGATTGTAATTTTGTTGCATCGCCTAGTGTTGTATAATTCGTTCCGTTTTCGGGGTCGATTTCAATTTTAAGGTGAACATCGCCATTTGACCAAGGAATGCTCGAAAAAGCGTTTCCCCCTACCTTAGTTCCGCTCCCGATTGTAATTGTAACTACACCCTGAGAGTTGGTTTGTTTTGATTGGGTTTCGGCATAGTATACAACTTGCGAAGCATTTTGAAGGGTTAATTTTAGTGCAACCATTTTATCGGCAATTGGGCTACCTGAACCATTTCGAACAACGGCTTGGTATGAAAAGCCTTGAGGTGCTTGTGCCATAGTAAATGCTGACACAAGCATTAGGGTTAAGAATAGTAAACGTTTCATCATATAGTATATTTATTATCAACTCATAAAATTAGTTCATTCGCTGAGATGTATGCATATATCGTACCAAATTTTGATAAAAAAGCCGTTTGGAAAAAACCAAACGGCTTTGTAAAAAGATTAATGTAAAATTATTTCGACATTTCCAGTATAATTTTTTCAATTTTTTCGAGTCGTTTTCTTAACTCTTCATTCTCGGCGCTAAGCTTCTCGATTTTTAGATTCTGCTCTGCGTTTTTCTTTATTAACTCTTGAATTGCGATAATTGAAACACCTGCAACATCAGATGATGATAACGTTTTATTTGCATCGTTGCTGTTTTTATCTCCTGTACCAAAAGCATCGTAAAAATCTTCGGCAAATGGTCCAATATGATACTCTTGTGTACCTTTATAAAACCAGCCTTTTAAATCTAACCCCAATATTTTAGCAAGAATATCTGTTTTGTTTATTTCTATAAATCTATCCTTTAGTAACTTTGATGAAGCGTTTGTCCATGTACCTCCCGTAGTTAAATAGGCTCCATTTCCATTTGTTGCATCAGTTCCAACTTGGAATGGGTGGGTTGTTCCTAGTCTATGAAAGGCTACCTTGTCATTGGCAAAGTCCCCATAAATTAATGGATTTGTCATATCACCTGAGTTTTCAATGATCAATTTATTGAAAAGTGAGGTTGTTTCTTTAGCAACATTATATCCGATTAACACGTTTCCTGATCCATTAAGGTCTTGGGCTGCTTCGGATCCAATAATAACATTTTGCTTACTACCTCCATCTTGAATACCCGAATAACCAAAGTTTGTAAGGTATCCGATAATTACATTTGACTCCCCTGATTGGTTTCTATCACCAGCTGAGTTACCTATGTAAACATTAAAACTTCCAGTTTTATTGATTGAACCGCTTTGGTCGCCAATAAAGGTATTTCTAGCCCCAACGGTATTACTCATGCCTGCTCCATATCCAATAAAAGTGTTAAAAGGGCCATCTTGATTATCTCTACCAGCCTGTGAGCCTACAAATGTATTTAAACTAGCCTTGTTTGAATATCCCGCTTTGTACCCAAGTAGTACGCAGTTATCCGAATTCTCGCCCAGGTATCCTGCCTGGTATCCCAAATAGCTGTTATAACGACCCTTTTGCCAAACGGCAGGTGCATTTGTTCCTACGTTGCTATACCCTGCTTGATAACCAATAAATGTATTATATAATCCAACCGTATTAGAATAGCCACTTTGATGTCCAATAAATATATTGTAACTCCCTTCGGTGTTCTTAAAGCCTGTGTTATAACCTATGAAAGAGTTATAAAGACCTGTTGAATTGTTTAAACCGGCATCCAATCCTATGAAAGAGTTCTCTTTGGTTAGATCAAAATAATTTCTAGAGCTAGATTTACCACTTCCTGAAAGACCGCCAATGGCAAACCCTCCTTTAGCGCCCTTCCCAACAGGCTCATTTAAACGGACCCTTGCGCTATCGGGTGTTAATAAAAAGTAATCAGATGAGGCCTTTCCTGATCCTGAAAGTCCACCAATGGCAAATCCTCCTTTAGCCCCTTTTGCTGATAGTACATCAACATACATTCGGACACCACTTTGGTATACTGCAAAAATAATTTGGCCGAACTTGTTTTTTACTACAAAAATTGGTTCTTCATCGGGGGCATTATCTTGACTACTTACTTCTTTTATGTTGTTTGCATAAAGTGCATACGGAACCGAATAAAATTTAACTGCCTCGCCCATTGGTTGAAATCCGCTTGTACCAGTTGGGTCAACCTCAACTTTAATGTAAACTTCTCCGGTTAGCCAAGGAGCTTCATTTAGTTTTCCTTGTTTTAATTCTCCTTCTCCTATTACTAGACTTACTAGGCCTTGTGCATTAGTTGTTTTTGTATGTACTTCGGAATAATAGGTTATTGTTTCTAAATTATTGGTTAAAAGCATTTTTACTTTAATACTTTGGCTCGGAATAGGCGTACCATTGCTATTTCTAATAACTGCTTGGTAAGAAAACCCTTGAGGAATCTGACCTTTAATAATGATAGGAAAAACTAACACCAAAAGTAAAATGTAGATTTTTTTCATTTTTTAATAATTGTTAGAAGTTTTAAAAAACAAAAAAGCAGACAATAATTATCTGCTTTTTCGGTTAAAGTATATTTTTGGTTACTCTTTAATAAGTTTCATAAGGCCACTTCTAAACCCACCAACGGTTACTGATACTAGGTAAACACCAGCTTTAAGGGTTGAAACCTGAAGACTCTTCTCCTCGAGTTGTTCATATAGTCCCAATTTCTGGCTTAACACTTTACGTCCTGTAATGTCAAACACATCAACAATAAAATCACCCTTTGCGTTTTTATTATCAATAACAAACCTTACCTTATCACGTGCAGGGTTAGGGAACATTTTAAATGAAGAGTTGATTTCTTCTGGGTCAATTGGAATATCTGTTCCTAACAAGTTTCCTTGTTGGAAACCTTGGGTTAACAAAATACTTCCACCTGATACATTCCCAATAACAGGTTCTCCTAAAGTCCAGTCAACAATTATCGATCCTCCTGTTTGTGTACCTCCAGCCGAGGCAATAACCTGCATTACAATAGCAGGGGTTTGCCCAAATGCTTGCACAAGGGCTAAACTAAGTATAAGAGTAAAAATCTGTTTCATGATTTTTAGTTTTTCGGTGTATGAAGTTAACAACAAACATCGTGCAAATATGTTTACCTAAAATTGTAAAAGTAAAGATAAGCGAATTAGTGGTTAGTTTGCAACTTTTTTTGATGGATGATTAATATTGATTTATTGTTTACTTTCGGGCATTGTTATATAGGTATTATTGTAGGATAAATATT
>JBPXJX010000286.1:0-3552 GCA_051715525.1 Bacteroidales bacterium | reverse complement strand
TGATTACTGAAACTTTTATTGCTGAAAAACTTGCCGAGTTTAGGGGCAAACGAAATGAGTTTGTTAGCGAATCGTTTAACTCCATTGTAGGCTATGCCGATCATGGGGCAATTGTTCATTATAGCGCTACAAAGGAAACTGAATACGAGATTAAGCCTAAAGGCTTCTTGCTAATCGATTCGGGCGGTCAATACCGTAACGGAACTACTGATATCACACGAACTATTCACCTTAGCGAGCCAACCGATGAGGAAAAAGTTGATTTTACGCTTGTTCTTAAGGGGATGATTCAACTTGCATTGATTAAATTCCCTTTGGGAACAAGAGGCTCACAACTCGATACGCTTGCCCGCATGGCCATGTGGAAGCTAAACATTAACTATGGACATGGAACAGGACATGGAGTTGGTAGTTTCATGAACGTTCATGAAGGGCCAATGCAAATTCGCCCCGATAACCATTTGCCAATTGAGGTTGGTGAAGTGCTTTCAAATGAACCTGGGCTTTACCGCCAAGGAAAACATGGGATTAGAACAGAAAACCTAATTGCCTGTAAAACTGATACTGAAAATGAGTTTGGAAGATTCTTAAGTTTCGAAACCCTAACCCTTTGCCCAATCGACACAAAACCAATAAAGGTTGACATGCTTCATTCAGATGAAAAAGAGTGGCTAAATAGTTATCATAAAATGGTTTACGATAGATTATCACCATTTCTCGATAAAGAGCATAAGGAGTGGCTAAAGGAAAAGACTAAAAAAGTATAAAACTAAACACTATTTTTGCTTGAATTTTATAATGAGTTCCGATCTCTTAAAGAGTTCGGAACTCAATAATAAAAACACATAATGGAAAGCATTCGTAATATATATCGCATTGGATACGGCCCATCGAGCAGCCATACCATGGGTCCCCGTTCAGCAGCCGAAACTTTTTTAGGGAAGTTTGACAATGCATCAAAATACCAAGTTACTCTTTACGGAAGCCTTGCTGCAACAGGGAAAGGCCACTTAACCGATAAAGCAATAAATGAAGTTTTTGCAGGGCGTAATCTTCAAATCGTTTGGAAACCCGAAATTGTTCTGCCTCGCCACCCTAATGGTGTTAAATTTGAAGCTCTTGATGGAAATTCAAAATTGCTTGGCGAATGGACTGCATACAGCATAGGCGGAGGTGCTGTTGTTGATGATAATACCATCACAGAAAGTGAAATGGTTTACCCTTTCGAAAACTTGAACGATATTATTAAGTGGTGCAATAAGAATGGCCGATCATATTGGGAATGCGTTCAGGAGTACGAAAATAGGGATATTTGGGATTATTTTAACGATGTTTGGAAAGTAATGAAGGAATCCATTCATCGAGGGCTTGAAAACGAGGGTGTTATGCCCGGAGTATTAAATCTTCCCCGAAAAGCTTCAAGTTATCATGTAAGAGCATCTAGTTTGACAGGAACTCTTCGCAAAAGGGCATTACTATTCTCATACGCGTTAGCGGTTAGCGAGGAGAATGCATCGGGTGGAAAAATTGTTACAGCTCCCACTTGTGGCTCTTGCGGTGCGCTTCCTGCAGTTCTATATTACCAAAACACTGAGCATAACTTTTCGGAATCGAAAATTATCAAGGCATTGGCAACCGCAGGTCTTATTGGCAACGTTGTTAAAAAGAATGCATCAATATCTGGTGCAGAATGTGGATGTCAGGCCGAGATTGGTGTTGCATGTGCAATGGCATCGGCAGCTACTACACAGCTTTTCGGTGGAACAATCTTCCAAATTGAGTACTCAGCCGAAATGGGTCTTGAACACCATCTTGGCTTAACCTGCGATCCTGTTGCTGGGCTAGTTCAAATTCCTTGTATTGAACGAAATGCCTTTGCTGCTGGAAGAGCATTAAACCACCATGTTTTTGCAATCCTTTCGGATGGAAGACATCGAATAAGCTTTGATAAAGTGGTTGAAACCATGAAACGCACAGGGAAAGACCTGCCAAGTTTATATCGCGAAACATCAACAGGCGGTTTAGCACTTTTTGATGGATTGGCTGATGAATAGAAAAGTTTCTTAAAATATTTCTGAGAGCAGGAGCATTCCTGCTTTTTTTTATTTCTTAACCTCATTAAGCTAACTGTTAAATTGTTGATCTTAGTAATTAGCAATTAAATAAACCCGACCATGAAAAAGATAACCTTGCTCCTACTATTCATTGGTTTATCAAACCTTACTTTACTTGCTTCAAACGATTTGTATGCTCAAAATCGACAAAAACTAATGCAAAGCATTAATGATGGAATTATCCTTATTCCTTCAACAAAAGATTTTAACAGTTGGGGTAGCGATAAAAATTTTCTTTATATAACGGGATTCAACATTGCAGATGCCATAATAGCCATCAACCCAAATGGGGAGAAAAAAGAGGTGCTTTTTATTTCTGAAAATGCAAAAGAGGAAATTCCAAAAGATTGTTCTATCGAAATCCAGCCCTTAAGTAACATTAACGGGTTTCTTAAAAAATGTACGAAACTCTATATCCCCATTAACAGGATACAAGAATTTGATAAACTACTTGGTAACTCAAATATTTTCAGAGGTATCAATAATATCACAAATATTAATCCCATTATCTATAACATGCGATTGTTAAAATCGAATGAAGAAGTCGCTCTAATTGAAAAAGCGATTAACCTAACTGGAGATGCATTGAATGAGGCTTTTAAATTGAGTAAATTAGGTAATAGAGAGGTTGATTTATATGCTCAAATTGAATATCAAGCATTAAAGAATAGCGTTAAAACCTCGTTTTATCAGGTTGCATCAGGACCAAATTCAACCAATGTACACTTCGATTGCACCGAAAGGTCTATTAAGTCAAAAGAGACGATTGTTTACGATATTGGAATTTACTATAAAAACTATACATCCGATATAAGCCGAACATTTCCTGTTGATGGCAAGTTTACAAAAGAGCAAAAGCAAATCTATAGCATTGTACTAAAAGCACAAAAAATTGGGATTAGCAAGATGGTAACGAATGCAACCCACGATTATGTTGAGAAAAAAGTTAAAGATGAGCTATCAAGAGGACTTTACGAGCTTGGGTTGATGACCGATTCAACATCTAGTTGGCAAAGAGAATTCTATATACAACATGGATTCTCGCATGGCATAGGGCTTGATGTTCATGATATTTACTACTATTTTAAAAGCCTACCAGAGCGAAAATACGCTATTGGAATGGTTTATACCATGGAACCAGGCCTATACTTTCCCGAGGATATGATTAAATCCATTCCCGAAAGGCTAAATGGAAAGGTCACTGAGGAGGAATTCAAGCAATTTGTGCAAAAAATCGGTGATACTTACAAAAAGTATATCAACATTGGGGTAAGAATTGAGGATGATATACTTATTACCGAAACTGGAAATAGAAATTTATCTGTTGCTATTCCAAAAGAGATTGATGATATAGAGAAGATTATCAGGTAATCATTAAAGATTATATCTCTTCACATAAGCGCATGTTAACCTTGCGCTTTTTTATTTGCTAAAAATA
>JBPXJX010000285.1:0-4567 GCA_051715525.1 Bacteroidales bacterium | reverse complement strand
GGATGCCTATTTTTATAACTTTCAATTTGTTGGCGATTCATCCTATGCTTCATCAAGTAAATGTTTAGGTGTATCTGAGATTGAGAATAACTCAAAGTTTATTTTCTTTTATCTCAATAAACTTTCGAAACTAACAATTATGGTTAGTAAAAGTAGCAAATCTCCGCCTGATGTAACCCTTTACCTCAATTGGAAATCTGATGGGAATGATGGAAAAACATTATATCCGTCTAAAATTTCTAACTATGGCTCAGCACCCGAGTATAACTTTAAGTGGTCTGGAAACAATGTCAATTCCAAAATTGAAACTCGTGTATTTTCAGATAAACCAACAATAATAAATTGGGAGATATGGAATGGTAAGAAAAAACAGGAAATAATTGATACGATTATATGTAAAAGCGATATGATAAACTATGTAAATTTTTCTTACTAGTATATTATTATTAATCAACAATATATAAAACGATTTAGATTTTTACACATTTTTTCTTGTAGTTTTCAGAAAAATATTCTTGCCTTTGCTTGCAGTAAAAAATAGAAAATGAAAAACTTTAGCACCATTATTATTCTCATCGTCATTATAGCCCAACAACTATAACCGGGGAGTAATATGGTGTAAACAAAACAAAATATTACAAAAGCCTTCTCGGGAAACGCGGAAGGCTTTTTAGTTTTAAGATTTCAGTATGAATAGTTTAAAGGTGCTTAAAAATCAAAATTATTTGAACTAATTATCTAACAGTATATTTTTAAAAAAAATTGATTTTAAAAAAGAGTTAAAGCCCTTCAAAAAAATGTTGGGCTTTCCTTTTTCAGCTATATTCGCACACTAAAATTTAATCTAAACTATTCAAAAATGAGAAAATTATCGTTATTGGTACTAATCTTAACAAGCGTTTTTAGCATGAATGCTCAGAATGATAAGCAGCAAACTGCAACACCTGACTACAGGTATAACTGGAATTTTACCGATATCTACCCAAATTGGGATGCATGGGCAAAAGATATGGATTTAGTTAAACAGTATATTCCTAAGTTTTTGGAGTATAAAGGGAAACTAGGCGAAAGTGCAGATAAAATGTTGGAATTCTTTGAGTTTTCAGAGAAAGTAAATAAAACAGCTGAAAGGCTTTATGTTTACGTTTCGCTACAAAAAGATGTAGATGGGAAAAATCCTATGTACTCCAATAAAGAGCAAGAACTCCAAACTATATTTATCCAAATGGGTATGAACACAGGTTGGATATCTCCTGAACTAGCAACAGTTCCTTCAGAAAAAGTTTACAAATGGATGGAAACCAACCAAAAGCTTGCTGTTTATAAGCACGATATGGAAAGTTTCTACAGATTACAAGAGCACATTCTTCCAGAGGCAACTCAAAATATCATTACACAGTTCAGCAGCGCTTTAGATGCAACTTCGCGTATTTACTCTTCGCTTTCAATTGCTGATATTGAGTATCAAAAGGTAAAACTATCAACTGGAGAAGAATTAATCGCCTCGCCAGCAAATGCTAATAAGGTTTATACATCAAACCAAAACCAAGCAGATAGAAAGTTAATGGGTGATGCAACCAGAGTTCCGTTCGTTAAAAATAAAAATACCTATGCCGATATTTATTTAGGTATGCTTCAAAACCGTTGGGCAAGTGCAAAACTTCAAGGATACAAATCGTGCTTAGAAGGGGTACAATCATCGAATAATATTCCAAAAGATGTATATACCAACCTACTACAAGTAGCAAGAGAGAATTCTCAACCACTTCAGAAATACTATGAGCTTCGTAAAAAAGCCCTTAAACTGGAAAAATATTATGGTAGTGATAACTCTGTTGAACTTGTTGATTTCAATAAAACCTATAAATGGGAAGAGGCAGTTGGTGTTGTAAAAGAGGCTATGAAACCCATGGGTGAAGATTATGGTAAATTACTTCAAACAGCATTCCAAGGTGGATGGATTGATGTACATGAGAAACCTGGAAAGAGAACAGGTGCATATAGCATGTCGGTTTTTGGTTTGCATCCTTACATTTTAATGAACTGGGACGAAACCCGCGATAACGTTTTCACCCTTGCTCACGAATTAGGTCATACAATGCACGGATTACTTGCAAACAGTAATCAACCTATGGTTTACTCTGGTTCTGCAACTGTTGTTGCTGAGGTAGCATCAACCTTTAACGAGAACATGTTACTCGATTATATGTTAGCAAAATCAACTGATCCAAAGGAAAAGGTTACATTACTTGTTCAGGCAATTGATAATATAGTTGGAACATTTTACCGTCAATCACAATTTGCCGAGTTTGAATATAAGGTTCATGAGATGATTGAACAGGATCAGCCTATCAATGCTGAGACCTTTGCTCAAATCTACATCGACTCTGATATACAGTATAATGGAACAATGATTGAGCGTGCTGAAGATGCAAAATACTCTTGGGCTCGTGTTCCACACTTCTTCAACTATTCATTCTACGTTTACAACTATGCAGTTTCATTCTCGGCATCAAGCAGCCTATATGAACAGATAGCTAAAGCAAAGGATAAGAAAGCGGCACAAGTTGCATTAGATAGATATTTAGCGTTGCTTAAATCTGGCAGCAAAGATTATCCTGTAAATCTTTTAAAGGATGCAGGTGTTGACTTAACAACAAAAGATGCTTTTCAAGCAGTTATTCGTCAAATGGATAAGCTTGTAAATCAACTCGAAACAGAATTAAAAGTATTAGGTAAATTGTAAGCCCAATACATTAAAACAAAAAAGGGAAGATTTTCATCTTCCCTTTTTTGTTTATAAAGAAACATCCCCGTCAAACTTAATTGATGCCTTAACTCCCCACATGTAAAACTTACTACCTTCAAAACCAACAAATACACCGACCCCTCCAAATATACCAATTTCGGTAATGGAGTAACCTAACTCCCAATAGGGCTTACCTCCTTTTAAGTATAGTGCCGAAGCATACAAGTTCTCGTTCCACATTCTATTACTAACCCAAGGTAGATACTTTAAAGCAAGGTAAGGTGAAGTTAGTTTCATAAAGCCTTGTGAATAACCAGATGTTGTACTGTTTTCGTAGTACTTAAGAAATTGGTAGGAACTGGCAAAATCACCTATTAAAACAGGTATTTCCTGAGTGTTAAAGTGCTTGAAATCGGGAAAGTAAACTTTATCTTTAATTAAAAAGTCTCCATAACTTACCTTATATGAAAACCTATTGCTTGGTCCAAATCTTATGGACTGCTTAACTCCAACCTCTACCTGTAAAAACTTAACATCACTACCTGCAATATTTGGAATACCAAACCTCGAATCCAACGTAAATGTTGGGTAATTTGATGATACCATATATTTTCTATCATCATACATTCTATAATAATACTCTGGTGTATAGCTAAACGATAGTTTTGCAATAAACGCCTGATGATTCGGGTTGTATTGTCCAAAAATGGTATCGTTTATTGGTAGGTTTGGAGTATAACTTTTTTTATCCTTAGGATAAAAAGAGTAATCGGTTGAATTCTCGAGCATTGTGCGATTATAATAACCTAACTTCAATGAACTCTCGAATCCATTTAAAATATCTAATCTTTCAGATAATTCAACAAACTGATGCTCGTATAGTTTCATGTAGTTTGTTCTATAAGCAAGTGAGGCTATAGAGTTTGCAAAAGAGTTAACGCCCGTTTCTCGATTAAAATCAATACTCTCGCTCCCAAGACTAAATCTGAAATACCCCCTTCGAGAAGGAGAATGAGAGAATCCACCGCTTAAGCCTCCCATCAAAGCTTCACGATTAAAGGCATAAGCAATTTTAGGTGAAATACTAATACTTCTATTTTTTAAAGGCTTACTATAAGAAAAACTTAACCCTGTCACAAATCCATCAACTGTATTAAACTTAAGCTGCTCAATATCCACAATACCTGAATAGGAAAAGTATCTTTTTGACTTTTTATCGTAGTTCGAATAACCAAAAACGAGTTTTGAAAAAATGCTCTCCTTTTTCTTAACCGTATCCTTCTTATTGTCAACAGAATCCTTTTTTGCGACAGATAAACGTAACTCATCCATACCCTTGAGCTCATCTGTATTTAGGGCTATTGGGCGAATCTGATTCCATTGGGTTGTATCAGCTTTTCGAGCTAAAGAGTCCACTTTAACTTTATAGTTATCTTTTAACTCAAGCGTATTTTTAGTAGTATCTGCGTCTTTAGCTTCCTTTGCCATTAGCGATGACAGCTGATACATATCCTTATTACTTAATTCCTCTTTTTCAAGAAGTTTTTCAATCTTCTCCTTTCTCTTTTGCTCTTTTACTATCTCTTTCTGAGGCTTCGGCTTACTTTTAGTCACTTGTTGTTGGCTTGTTTCATCCAATTTCTTTTGTACTGATAGGCTAACTATATTGGTGGGGGCCTTGATTTCGTTATTAATTTTTACTGTTTTATATTTAACCGATGACATATAACGCATATTACCTTCGTTACCTAAGAATTTGCCATTTATATCAAAGGTATAGCTAATGGGTAGCCAAATATTATTATCAACCTCACCAAA
>JBPXJX010000284.1:0-1974 GCA_051715525.1 Bacteroidales bacterium | reverse complement strand
TTAATGGATGCAGTAAATAGCATCAACGCAAAAAACGACATCATTCTTTTCATATTTTCAATTTTTATTAATTATTGTTTGATTTTAATTAACTCCATTTTGAGGTCTTCATAGTTTAATTCTTTCTCAAAAAAAACACGCTTGCCTTTATTATATATTAATGTTGCAGGCATTGAACCGCTCCAAGAAGAGTCAACTTTATTTATCCACGAGTTTTGGTCTGGATCATCGAGCATAATCACATTCAGTTTTGAGTTTCTTTGCTTAATAAAGGGAAGCAATCTTGTATTATAATGGTCTGGAAAATCTAGGTTTACCATAAGAACCTTTACCTTTTCTTTTATGTTCTCTTCGGCAAACCTCTCAAATTCGGGAAACTCTTTAACACAGGGAGCACACCAAGTTGCCCAAAAATTTATAACATAAACAGAATCGTTCTGCTTATTAAACCATTTCTCAATCCCTTTAAAATCAGAAACTAGCACTTTCTGATTAAACGATTTTGAGGTACAAGAATCAAAACCTATTATGATAGTTATATACAATAGATATCTCAGAAACAGCATAATAACTTATTTATATTAAATTTAAACAACAAAATAGTCATAGAGTTCAAAAAACAACCATATATCTTTATATATAATATTTACAATTACTTACATTTACTTTCATTTGGGTATTGGTTAAATAATCATTAAAAAACGTATGTTAAAAAATTATCTAAAAACGGCATTTAGAAATTTGATAAAAAATCTACAGTACACAGTTATCAACATTCTTGGGCTAGCAATCGGCATGGCAGCTTGTTTACTAATCCTCCACTACGTTTACTTTGAGAGAAGTTATGATAAATCCTTTACCAACAGTGACCGAATTTACCGACTTCGATATGAACGTACCAGCGAAATTGGCGAAACAGTTCATTTTTCGTCATGCTGTCCACCTTTAGGATTAAAGATTAGAGGTTCTATTCCCGAAGTTGAAAAAGTTGGAAGAATATGGCGATATACTGCCTCAGTATCAAATAAAGAAAAGTCATTTATTGAAGAGAGAATGTTTTTTGCTGAGCCTGATTTTTTTGAAATCTTCGATTACAAAATAATAACTGGTAATCCAACTGAAGATTTGAAGAAGCCGAATAATGCATTTATTTCGAGATCTACTGCGTCAAAATATTTCGGCAACGACAACCCAATCGGCAAATCATTTAGCGTCGACAAGAAAGTTGAGTACAATGTAGTTGGGGTATTTGAAGATATTGTACAGAATAACCATCTTAAATTCGACATCATTCTTTCGTGGTCAAATTTAATTGGCATTTACGGAAACGATATTGAAGAATCGTGGGGAGATACAGGAGCATATACTTACCTCTTATTTAAAAATAGTGCAAACATTAAAATTTTCGAAGAAAATTTAAAAAACCTTGTAAACAAAGAGATTGGTGAAATAATGAAGGAGTATAAACTCAAATTTGAGTTTCCAATTCAAAAGTTAGAAGATATACATCTCACATCGCATTATCAACAGGAGTACGAAGTTAACGGTGATGTTGATAGGGTTAACCTGCTGTACTTAACAGCTATGATAATAGTAATAATAGCTTGGGTGAATTACATCAATCTGTCAACAGCTAGGTCGTTAACAAGAGCAAAAGAGATTGGGTTAAGAAAAGTAATTGGGTCGTCAAGAGCCAGAATAATTTGGCAAATATTGATTGAAACAATAATCATAAACCTTGTTGCTGTTCTTTTGGCTTGGCTCATCGTTGAACTTTCGATGCCTACCTTCTCAATCATAGCAGGAATATCATCAGAGTATTCAATCTGGCAATCAGTTTGGTTTTGGAATGCATTACTTATAATGTTTATTTCAGGGATCATTCTTTCTGGGTTATACCCTGCTATTGCTTTATCAGCCTTTGAACCCTTAAAAGTTTTAAAAGGGAAAGTTGGCAATTCTCCAAAAGGGGTA
>JBPXJX010000283.1:0-6666 GCA_051715525.1 Bacteroidales bacterium | reverse complement strand
AACCCGAAGCTCTTCCGATCTCCCCTTTAAAATCGTAGAACCCCGCCATAATGGTAAGTTTACCAGAAATAACTAAATCTTTGTACTTCTTATAAGCAATATTAACCTGATAGTCGAGGTTCTTCTCGATAACTCTGGACTGAAGTTTTTCAATGTCTTTAACATCGGATGACTCTCTAATAATTGGCTGCAAAAAGTCGAGTTCATGCTTTATTCCATAAGTCTCTTCGTCAAATCCTTCTAAATACGCCTTTATGGCTCCACAATCGGAATGTCCTAAAAAGAAGAGCAATGGTGTTTTCAAATGATAAATCCCGTAGTCGACAGAACCTTCGGTTGACAATATCTGATTTCCAATATTTTGAATCGAAAAAACCTTATTTGAAGTATCTGGCATCAGAGCATTCAACGGGACCCTTGAGTCAGAGCATGTAACCAGAGTGATATAAGGCTTTTGAACATATTTAAAACTTTCGAAATACTCGCGAGGATGAGTTTCCTTAAAGTAGTTATTCCCAAGTATAATATGCGAAATAATTTTTTCTACTTGAAGCCTTTTAAGCTTTTTGGGTGCCTGAAGAATATCTGGTTCTCTTTCGCCAATGGCATTTACAACAACATCATGAAGCGTATCACGGCGGCTAACATGGCCGAGCAAGTGCTCAATTTTCTCGGTTCGCAGAATGTCTCTTACCTCTGAATGAGCTTCAGCTACTTTAAATGTAATTCCCCGTGCTTCAAGGTTTTGAAAAAGACGTTTTATCAATCTTGCACCACTAGAATCTATTGTAGCAGAAGCGCTTAAATCGAATATTACCGTTTTAAGTGAACTATTTGACTCCAGTATTTTAGCCCAAACTTTATTATAAACCATCGAAGCGTTAAAATAAACCAATGGAGACTCAACCCTAAACATAAGTACGCCGGGTATTAACTCATTATCGGGGTGTCGTTTGATATCTGTATATCTATTAGTACCAGGTATTCTACCTAGAAACGCCACATGCGGATTCGAAACATTTCTAATAATAAGTATCAATGAAAACAATGCAGCAACAAGTACCCCTTGTAATATTCCCAACACAATTACGCTAACTAATGCAGTAATTGCGATTACAAAATCAAAGCGATTTACCTTAAATAGTCTTTTCAACTCTTTAATATCAACTAACCCCTTAATCGCGAAAAGTACAATCGCCGCAAGAATTACTGTTGGTAAGTTCTTAAGCAAACCTGTTAAAAAAAGCAAACAGATTGCAATCCCAACTGAAGCTACAATAAGCGATACTGGTGTTTTAGCCCCAGCTTTCTCATTAACAGCCGATTGAGATAATCCCCCGCTAACGGGATAACCTTGTCCAAGTGAGTTTGCAAGGTTAGCAACACCAAGCGCAAGCAACTCTTGCCTAGAATCAATATCATACCCATTTTTTTGTGCAAGAGTCTTTGCCGCTGAAACACTTTCAATATAAGCTAGTAAAAAGCAAGCAAAAGCAAGAGGAATAATACTTCCAATATCAGCAATATTCAAATTGGGTACATGAAATTTGGGTAAACCTGTTGGAATTATTCCAACAGTTTTAAATCCCATACTACCAAGGGGTGTAAATGTTATGACAATTACCGAAACGACAACAATAACAATTGCGACAGGTTTACCTGGCAAAAATTTATCTCCAGCAACTAATATGGCTATGGCAGCTATACCAAATATCAATACAATGGTATTAGTATTTGGTATTTGATTAATAAGGCTTGATAAACGACTGAAAAAACTTTCACCCCCTCCTGCTACCCCAAATAGTTTTGGGAGCTGTGTTAGCCCAATGGTAATTGCAGCTCCAGCCTTAAACCCTACCAAAACCGTTTCACTAATAAAATTGATAATACTACTTAAACGTAGCAAATAGGCTAAAATACTTATACCTGAAAATACAAGAGCCGAAAGGGAAGCCAAATCTACCCATCGTTGTGCGTCTCCTTTTGCTAAAGTTGAAAGGGTAACACCCACTAGCATCGAAATTGCAGATGTTGGACCAATAGCGAGCTGCTTACCTGTTCCAATTAATGCATAGAAAAGTCCACCTATCAAATATCCATAAACACCATATTGTGGAGGTAATCCTGCTAAAGTAGCATATGCCAATGAAACTGGTATTGCGTAAGCAGCTAATGTTAAACCCGAAACAGAATCGCTACCAAAAAATTTTAATGAATAATCTGAAAGCCAATTAATTGCTGGAATATACCTGCTTAGCTTTTCTTTGAGAAAGGATTTAAAGGTCATGAGCAATTGGTTTGAGGATAGTGTTAACTGATAAGGCTAATGTAAGGTAATTCGACATATTATGCAAATGACTTTAAATGCGATAATTACATTTTTCTTGTAAAGTGAAACTTTCTTAACGATAAAAGTCATAATGCCTCGTATAAACGAGCAAATACATCAAAATAAAAATACTAGTCATAGAAATAAATGACTAGTATCTTAATTTGAAATTATATGAAAAAACAAGTTACTTTTTATCCTTACATCCGGTATAGTCTATTCTGTATACAAAGTGTTTGTAATCAACTTTCGAAACACCTTTTTCATTAATATCTGGTTTCCACCAAGCACCTGTCATTCCATCAACTGCAATACCCCATGGCAAAGGAATAAATGTACCTGGCACAATCCCTGTCCAACCTACAACTGTTCCCACAAAAGCCCAACCTCTAAAAACCCTCTGAGTAAAATTCCTTGTTTCTGTTTCGCAGCCTTCCTGTTTAATAGTTACTGAGAAAGTATTTGCTTTTCTTCTTTCTACTAACAATGATGCCTCTCCTGTCCCTTGATAGTCACCATCAACTTCAATTTTAGCTGTTGGATAATCAGGAACCTGAACTTTCGCCCAATATTTTTGCCCTCCAATAATTGTTGCACAACTTGAAAATAAGCACAATACAACTAAAAATAATGCACATCTTAATAATCTTGTTTTCATAAATTAAATTAAATTTTTATGGTTTTTAAAATATTCAAACACCTTAAATCAAAGATAATACTTCTTTTTTAAGAGCCAAATAATATATTATTTTTCAAAATAAAAAACATCAATAAATCAATCCAGAACTTCAACCTTTAAACCTATTATCATTTTAACTTATATGATATTAAAAACAATTTGTGTCAACAAAATGACTGTTTCAGTTTTTTTAATATTTTTGTAAACTCGAAAAAAGTTTTGTTTTTCAACCAATTATCAATAATAAGTTTAATCATAAATCAATTTACAATGTCTAACGTGAAACGTGTTTACACCTTCGGTGGTAAGAAAGCTGAAGGTAAAGCAGATATGAAAAATCTGCTTGGAGGTAAGGGAGCCAATCTGGCCGAGATGTGCTTACTAGGATTACCAGTTCCTGCTGGGTTTACCATTACTACCGAAACTTGCAACGATTATTACGCAAATAATTGCCAACTACCAGCCGATCTACTTGATCAGGTTTGGGCTGCTATGAAAGTAACCGAAGAGGCTATGGGTATGAAATATGGTGATGCAGAGAATGCACTTCTTCTTAGCTGCCGCTCTGGTGCTCGTAGCTCGATGCCAGGTATGATGGACACTGTATTGAATATCGGTTTATGCTCAGCAACTATTCCAGGTTTACTTAAGAAGACCAACAACCCACGTTTTGTATACGATTCATATCGTCGTTTGATTATGATGTATGCTGACGTTGTTATGGAAAAAGCCGAAGGTCTTGAGACTGATGGTAAAGGTATCCGTAAACAACTTGATGATATGCTTGATGAGTACAAGCACTCAAAAGGCTTTAAATCAGATACAGAACTTTCTGCTGACGATCTTAAACATCTTGCTGAAGAGTTTAAAAAACGTGTTAAATCTGCACTTGGTAAAGAATTCCCAGATGATGCAAAAGAGCAGCTAATCGGTGGTATCATGGCAGTATTCAAGAGCTGGAATGGTAAAAAAGCTGTTTCATATCGTCGTATCGAAGGTATTCCTGATAATTGGGGTACTGCAGTTAACGTACAGTCGATGGTATTCGGTAACATGGGCGATTCATCAGCAACTGGTGTTGCTTTCACCCGTAACCCTGCAACTGGGGACAATATCTTCTATGGTGAGTGGTTAGTTAACGCTCAAGGTGAAGATGTAGTTGCTGGTATCCGCACTCCAAACCCACTTAACGACGACACAAAGAACGAGCAAAACAAGCACTTACACAGTATGCAGGAATCAATGCCTGGTACTTACAAGGAGCTTGACAATATTCGCACTATCCTTGAGAAAGCATACAAGGACATGCTTGATATCGAGTTTACAATCCAAGAAGGTAAACTTTTCATGTTACAATGCCGTGCTGGTAAACGTACTGGTACTGCTGCTTTGAACATGGCTATGGATATGCTACACGAAAAACTAATTGACGAGAAAACAGCTGTTATGCGCGTTGACCCAGTTCAGTTAGACGAGCTACTTCACCCAATTTGCGACCCAGCTGCTGAGAAAAAAGTATCGGCCATCGTAAAAGGTTTACCTGCTGGTCCTGGTGCTGCTGTTGGTAAAGTTGTTTTCACAGCTGAAGATGCAGTTGCTTGGAACCGTAAAGGTGAAAAGGTTATCCTTCTTCGCGAAGAAACTAACCCAGAAGATGTTGAAGGTATGCGCGCTGCAGAAGGTATCCTTACTGCTCGCGGTGGTATGACTTCACACGCAGCTCTTGTTGCTCGTGGTTGGGGTAAATGCTGTATCGTAGGTGCTGGTGGTATGCATGTTGATGTTAACAGCAAAATCGCTAAAATTCCTGGTACTTCAATTGTTATTAAAGAGGGTGATGTTCTAACTCTTAACGGAACAAAAGGTCACGTTTATACTGGCGCATTAACTTTAATGGATGCTACAGAGAACCCACGCTTCCAAGAGTTCATGAAAATCGTTGACAAGTATCGTCAAATGGGCGTTCGTACCAATGCAGATACTCCAGATGATGCAAGAATTGCTCGCGAATTTGGTGCTGAAGGTATTGGTCTTTTCCGTACCGAGCACATGTTCTACGGTAAAGGTTCAGAACAGCCATTATTCTTACTACGCAAAATGATTCTTAGCGAAGGTGAGAAAGAGCGTCGTAGCGCACTTGATGAGCTTTTCGTATTTGTTAAGAAAGACATCAAGGCTACTATGTTAGCAATGGATACCCTTCCAGTAACTTTCCGTCTACTTGACCCACCACTACACGAATTTGTTCCTCAAAGCGCTGAGAAACAAGCTGAACTTGCAAAAGCATTAGGTATTTCTGCTGCTGCAGTTGCAAAACGTGGCGAGGCTTTACATGAGTCAAACCCAATGATGGGTCACCGTGGTGTTCGTCTTGGTGTTACTTACCCAGAGGTTTCAGAGATGCAAATTCGGGCTATATTCGAATCAGCAGTAGAATTACTTAAAGAAGGTCACCAGCCACACCCCGAAATCATGGTTCCTGTTACCTGCGATGTATCTGAACTTGATTTCACCAAGAAAATCGCTGACCGCGTTTACGCTGAGGTTTGCGCTAAATTTGGTGTAAAAGAGATTAAATACAAGTATGGTACTATGATTGAAATCCCACGTGCTTGTTTACTTGCTGATCGTATGGCTAAAACAGCTGAGTTCTTCTCGTTTGGTACAAACGACCTAACCCAGATGACATTCGGTTTCAGCCGTGATGATATCGGTGGTTTCATGAACGATTATCTTGACAACAAGATGCTAGCAGCCGACCCATTCCAAACTATTGATCAGAGTGGTGTTGGTCAGCTAATAGAAATGGCCGTTACCAAAGGTCGTGCAACACGCAGCGACCTTAAAGTAGGTATTTGCGGTGAGCAAGGTGGCGATCCTGCATCGGTTGAGTTCTGTTTCAAATCAGGACTTACTTATGTTAGCTGCTCCCCATTCCGTGTTCCAATTGCACGTTTAGCGGCTGCACAATCTAGCATAAAATTCGGCAAATAGTTATTTTTATTACAATGAAATTAAACCGCCTCCAAAAGTGGCGGTTTTTTTTATTACTCATAGGGTGATTTACATCATTCTTTTTAACATTCTAAATCATCGAATTATTTAACAAGTAAAACATTAAAGGGATATACTTTTGTACCAAATAATATAAACTAATCTATCCATGAAAAGACTATTTATTGCATCAATCGTTTTTATTCTTTTTACAATTAATGTAAAAGGTCAAAACGAAAGACTTCAGGCAAACTATATTTATAACATTGTTAAATACATTGAATGGCCAGGAGCTTATAAAACTGGTGATTTTGTTATTGGAATTTTAGGAAATAGCCCCATTACAAAAGAACTTAAAAAACTTGCTGAGACAAAAAAGGTATTAAATCAAAAGATTACTATTATTGAATTCAATTCAACCGACCAAATCAGCAAATGTCAAGTTCTTTTCATATCAAAGTTAAGTAGCGGGTTAATAAATATTGCTGTTGCGAAAGTTGGCACAAACTCAACCCTTATTATAGGTGAATCAGATGGACTTGCAACACAAGGAGCTGGAATTAACTTTATTTTCCAAGATGATGTCGTTTCCTTCCAACTTAATGAGGTTTCAATCAAAAGAAGAGGTTTGCTAGTTGACTCGAAACTTAAAAGTTTAGCATTA
>JBPXJX010000282.1:0-1963 GCA_051715525.1 Bacteroidales bacterium | reverse complement strand
TGTCAAAAGGGGTTATTCTTCGAAGCAAGTCTATTGTCATGGCAATTGTTAGTTCTGCCACTCCAAAAGTGCTATATCCTGCTGCATTACAAACAATAATTCCATTTGTATTGGTATATTCTATAGGGATATGATCAACACCAGTAAAAGCAACTGAAATCATTTTGAGGTTTTTCAATTTGACTATAACCTCTTTTGACATATGGTAATTGCTTAATACAAGTATATCAGCATCAGAAGATCTTTCAAAAAATTCATCCTGACTAGAAAGTGGTTGGTTAAAGAACTTAACAGTGTGCCCTAGCCCATTCATTTCATCAGAAAAGGTTGATTTGGTCGATTCGTTCAATCCAATTGGTTCAGCAAATACAATTTTCATTTCCTTTTTACTTTATCATTGATATAAAAACGCCATGGCTTTAATGCCCATTCCTCACCAGCATAATCTACCCCAATTCGAGGAGCGGTTTCGATATTATACTTAACATTATTATCCTCTAACCAAATTCTTGAAGAGGTAATAAGGTTTTCGCCATAAAAATCTTTTGCAATTGACAGCCTTTTTGTAAGCCTTCCGGGGCCATAGCAGCCTTCAATACCTCTTATTAAGATAGCTTGAGGACTATTAGGTTCACCTGTGACAATGTTCAGCATCCAATACATACCATAAATAAGGTATACATATATCAACCCTCCTTGATGATACATCACCTCGGTTCTTGAAGTGCGACCCTTGCTCGCATGGCAGGCTAAATCAGCCTCTCCTCGGTAGGCTTCAACCTCGGTTATAATATACCTTTCAACTATCCCATTATCGTAAGATCTTACAAGTTTTTTTCCTAAAATTTCTGGAGCAACCCTTAGAACATCACGAGAAAAAAAGTTAGCATCTATACGACTAGGTCTCATTCTTTGCTGTTGATAGAAGGATTATTTCCGAATATTAATATGGAATAAAATAGTGCAGTAAAGGTAATACCAATATGTGTTTCGAGAGTGTCCTCGGCTAGCATCGATATTAAAACAATACTTAGAAAAGCAATATTTAGCATGTTGTACCCTTTTCTATCAATAAATACAGGAATGATAAACCCTCCTATAAATAGTAAAAGCCCAATCAACCCTGATGCAATCCAAACAGTAAGATACTGGTTATGTGAAATAAACCAATACTTCTTATCAAGATTTACATTTGATTTTTGATAGTACTCCATTAAGCGGTCTTTCCCATCGCCCACCCCGACGCCAAAAAGAATATTATTTTTAACAACCGCCCACGATGCTTTTAAATAGATAAAACGTTGAAAAAGCGTACTACCATTAGGATCTTTAACTGTCATGAATCGGTCTACTTCCCATAATAACTGGTAGAGCCTAGGGTAAACACCAAACTTATGTTCACGAACGATAACACTAGTAACATGGTTGTTAATAAGCCTAAAGTCGACAGAATCGAGACTTGAGATACCAATAGAATCCTTTTTTAATCCTTTTGAGGCTAAGTACCGAATTAATCCAAATTCAACTGAAGAGTAATCTTTATTGCTTGCTTTGGGATATAACATGCAGAGCCGGCTCCAACCTTCGCTAAGCTCTTTAGTACAAATATTAACCCAAACCAAGTTTGAATTCTCATACTGTCTATTTAATGTATCATGAAGATAGGGATTTCCGTTTTCGGTTACAGTAGGTAAACTTTTAAAATCAATCTTATTTCGATAAAAAAACGAATCAATAGTATGGGATAAATATGAGGTTAAAGCTAATAGCAAAATAGCAAAAATTGAAACTACAATAAATTTAAACACCAAGTCTTTTAATCTAAAAAACCAAAAAAATCCTAAAATAAGACCAACAGTAAATAAAATTGCTAAGCCAGTAATAGATTGTAAAATAAATAAGAATATGATAAACCATACCATTAGCAAAATCGAAAACATCTTAAGCTTTAAGTTGCTTGTAA
>JBPXJX010000281.1:0-1097 GCA_051715525.1 Bacteroidales bacterium | reverse complement strand
TGAATTCTGAAGCATTTTTTATGTTCTTGGCATAACTGTCACGAGAGATTTCAAGACTTGAATAATCTCTCCACTTATCTGGGTATCCAACCTTAACTACAATAGTCTCAAGTTTTTCGAGCGCTTTTTTCTTCGTATCATCGCTCATCCAGCTAAGATTTGTAATTCTATCTTTGAAGGCAAGTTTAAGGTTAGCAATAAGGTCAACCATTTTCTGTTTTGCTGCTGGAGGAAAGTTCTGCTCAACAAAGATTTCACCAACTAGTTCGCCAATTGCAAAGTTAGCTGCATTAGAAACCCTTTGCCAGCGAGGTTTATTTGCATTGTAGCCAGAAAGTTTTTTGCTATAGAATTCGAAATTAACTTCTTCAAAAGCGTTTGATAGATATGCTGAATATTGATTAACAACATTCCATGTTAGGTAGTTTTTCCAATCATCAACCGAAATCTCTTTAAACATTTTGCTGATTTCAGCATAAAATTTTGGATTGTCTATAACAAAATCAACGGGTACTTCAATTCCTATTGATTTGAAATAATTTTTCCAATCAATCTCAGTAGAGAGTTTTTGCATTTCATCTATAGTAACCTTATTGTAGGTTAAGAAAGGATCGCGTTGTTCTAAGCGTGTTTGAGTTGCATTTGCTAAACGGGTTTCTAAAGCCATTACCTGTTTTGCAGCATTTTGAGCTTGTTCTTGAGTATAACCAATAAGGGTAAAGCACTTTTCTAAATGTACAACGTAATCTTTACGTATCTCCTCAGAACGTTCATCATTGCCAACATAGTAATCGCGATCAGGTAAACCAATACCTCCTTGAATTAGATTTATAATAATAGTATCGCTTTTTTTGCTGTCCTGACCTGCATATGGGATGAAAAGGGGAGTTACATACTGAGTATGTAGTTTAGATATTTCAGCAATTACTTCACCAGTGCTTTTAATAGCAGCAATTCTATTAAGTTCATCTTTTATTGGTTCGTAACCCTGTTTTTCGATATTTATGGTATCAAGTCCAGATGCAAAAAAATCGCCAACTTTTTGCCAGCTACTTCCTTTTGGTGCATCCGTTTTTGAAGCGGCTTGCTCAAAAATA
>JBPXJX010000280.1:0-1532 GCA_051715525.1 Bacteroidales bacterium | reverse complement strand
TATTTTTGCTTTGAATGTTCAAAATAATAAGACCTATAGGATAACCAACTCTGGGTTTGGTGCAACCGACCCCAATTATGGTTCAAAACCAAACGAAATTGTATTTGCAAACTTTCAGGTTGGTGGATACGCATTATCAATGACTAAAGTTGATACAACAGACAGCAAGATTGCAATATCTAGTACGATTGATGATGAATTAACAGCAAAGCTCAAAGCATCTGAAAAATTCAATATCGATTCAACCATAATTCCTAACAACAATTTTAAGGTAACAAAATTCAATGGTTTTAAAAGATTAATCAATATACATAGCTGGGCTCCATTCTATTACGATTTAAACCAGCTAATGATTGGTGAGTTTGAAATTAAACCTGGCGTAACGGTTCATTCACAGAGCTTAACAGGAACGTCAACCTTAACGGCTGCCTATGGTTACGATAATTCACATATTACCCATATTAATTATCGTTATAAAGGATTTTTCCCTGTAATTTCTTTGGATTTTAAGCTGAGAAGCTATTCACCTTCAATTTATAAGTATAAGAAAGAGCATTCACCAGCAATTGAAAAGCAGAGTAAAGAGACTAAACTTAATATTTACTTACCATTAAAACTAAGCGAACGAAGATTTATAACTTGGCTTTACCCGATGGTTCAGCTGATTAGCTCAAACGACTACCTTTTTTCAACCAGCGATAGTTTATATTACAAAGGGCTTCATCGGATTAATTATAGACTTTTCTTTACTTCAACTCATCGACTAGCACAAAAAAACATTCGACCCCGTTTGGGTTTTGAATTGGATGTAAACTATCAACATTCACCATTTAATCGCAATAACTTAGGAAGTATAATATCTGGACAATTCTCAATTTACTTACCGGGTATAGGTTTAAATCATAGTTTACTAATTAAACCTAGCTTGCAACTTCAAAATCTCAACCACTACTATTATTCCAACAATGTTATTTTTCCGCGTGGATATTTTGACTATGTATCCGAAAATTATAGTGCAATTACAGCCGAATACCTTATTCCTATTGCTTACCCCGATTTAGCATTGGGCTCGTTGGCTTACATTAAGCGATTTTCGGTAAATGCTTTTTACGACTATGCAGTAAACCAATTCCCTACTTCAAAAGGAAATTATCAGTACAGTATGCAATCATTCGGTTTTGAGCTTTATACCGATGTAAATCTGTTTCGTACGCATTACCCAATCAGGCTTAAATATCAGCAAGGATGGGCAAGTGAAAATCTGATGCCATTCAATAACTTTTCGTTTTTCGTAGATATTTATGGTCGATAAAATGACCTTTCAGAGTCGATAGACCTGAAAGATTCATTGAAAAGCGAGTGAGAAGCAATTGATTTTGTTTTTTTAACTCTGTACCACTTCGTGTTTATTACTCTGTTAACTCCGTGGTTAAAGATTTTTATGTCGTTGATCGCACTAGATCATTACACAAATTAATCCTCCTTTTTTAGGTTTTTTTCCTGATTACTGAAAAAGCCCACCATATGTAGTT
>JBPXJX010000279.1:0-1168 GCA_051715525.1 Bacteroidales bacterium | reverse complement strand
TTTGGTTATTGTCACTTGTCACTAAAATAATTCCCCTTTCTCAAACTTATCAATCATTTCACCTGCAATGCTGATGGTAGAGGAGTGTTGTGGTAGATTTCCTCTTGTAAACCATGCAGCCTCCACAATTTCCTTCTCATCAATAACGATAGGTTGATTTTCATCCGCTTCAGCAACAAAACCAATCATCATTGAACCCGAAAGGGGCCAGGGCTGGCTTTTGTAGTAACGGATGTTCTTTATATCCAATCCAACCTCTTCTTTTACCTCTCGTATTAAAGTTTCTTCAAGCGATTCACCTATATCAGCATAGCCGGCAATAAGCGAAAACCAGCTCCCCGAGAAGTTTGAATTACGTGCTAGTAGTATTTTATTGTTGCAAATAATAGCAACAATAATTGCAGGAGATATTTTTGGGTAAACGGTAGTTTCACAACTTGGGCAGGAAATTGCCCTTTCGTTAGGATTTTGTTGTGTTCTTGAGCCACATTTTCCGCAAAATCTGTTTTGTGAGTACCAGCTCATGAGGTGTAACCCTACAATGCTAACCCAAGCAATTTCACGCTGGTTGGTAGTTCTGAAAAAGCTGATCTCCTTATATATGAAATTTGGGTTATCGGTTTTTGGTTCATCCCAAATAAGAAAGCACGGAGTATTATTAAGGGTGAATAGGAAAGTGTATTCTGTAATATCTGGGATATCAATAAAGTCCTTTTTTTGTGGAATTTCAAACTCATCGCCACTGATCTTTAGCAGTAATGTACCTTCCTTATAATGAAATATATAATGAAAATTTTTAATGGCTGTGTTTGCGCGGTAATGGTTATTGAAGCTGTGTGGTAAAATCTCATTAATCATGATAATGGTAATATTAATTCAGAATTTAATAGCCATGTTGTTTATCAATGCGAAGATAATAGCTTTACTTAAAAGTAGCGTTAATTGAATTTTTTCGATATGGGATTAGGTGTTGGAGTTTTTAGAATTGTAGATGGTTATTTGTGGCTTGTTGTCAAGGGTTAGAGAATTCATGTCTTATGTAAGGCATAATCGTTTTCAGACTTGATGGGCTGTTTGTTTTAAGTGAATGTAAATATGTGTATAAAAAATACTTATATGGTATATTTTTATTAATATATTTATTTAAATTAAATATAGTACTATATTT
>JBPXJX010000278.1:0-3130 GCA_051715525.1 Bacteroidales bacterium | reverse complement strand
AATCAAAAAACATTATCTTCCAGATATTAAAATATCCAGTTTCTGTTTTTTTTAAAAAAAAGTATTGAGAAAGAGATGCTAAAAGAATTTGTCATCAAAATTAACAAGGTAAACCTTTTCAGTTGCACGTGTTAATGCGGTGTATAGCCAGCGTAGGTATTCGCGGGAGTTCATATCCTCTTTGAAGAACCCTTGGTCAATGAAAACGTTTCGCCACTGCCCCCCTTGCGCTTTGTGGCAGGTAACAGCATAAGCAAATTTTACCTGAATAGCATTAAAAAAGGGATCCTCCTTAATCTTTTTAAGCCTTGCTGGTCGGGTTTTTATATGCTGATAGTCTTCAGATATTTTTGTATAAAGATCCTTGTTTTGTTGCGAGTTTAGCGATGGCCCTTCAATTGTAAGCGTATCAAGGATTATTTTAACATCTATCTCCTGATTTTGATAATCGATTAGTTTTATTGTTACATCAGCAAATCGAAGCCCATACAAATCTTTATGCTTACCAATTCTTGTAACTTCTACAATATCGCCATTGGCGATAAACCCAATTTCGGGCTTATCCTCAACCCAGAAATAGCTATTCCGAACAACCATCAGGTAGTCGCCAACCGATAGCTCCTCATCCTTCCAAAGTATTCGATTTCTTATGCCCTCATTATACTTGTTTGCTCGTTTGTTGGAATAGGCCAGTACAACATTGCCATCGCGTCCATGCTTATCGTATTCGTAGGTTAGCTTTTCGATTAGATCCGAACCCGATATTCGATGGATATCATCGAATCCATTTACATTAAATGTTGGAATCTCGATGTTATCTGTATCGAGCATCTCTCTTAAAAGGGTTGCATTATGAAGGATTCCAGAGCCCTCTTCCTGTCGAACAACCTCTGTTAGCTCTGCTTCAATTACCTCTAAATCGAAGGTTTCGAGAACCGAAGCATCCAGAGCTGGGCTAATACTAAGTCCTACAGGTGGCAGCTGGGCGACATCACCAACTATCATCAACCGGCAGCCCGAACCACGATTAACAAACTCAACCAAATCGTTTAGCAATTTTCCTGATCCAAAAATGCTATTCTCATACGATGAGTTTGATAGCATCGAGGCCTCATCCACAATGAAAATGGCATTTTTAAGCAAGTTTATATTTAAATCGAACTTACCAACGCCATCTTTCATCCCCTTTTGGCGATATATGCATTTATGTATTGTGTATGATGGAAACCCACAATATGATGATAAAACCTTTGCTGCTCGGCCAGTTGGGGCAAGTAATACAAAAGGAATTTTAAAGGTTGATAGCGTTTTTACAAAGCTGCCAATGAGCGATGTTTTACCTGTTCCAGCGTAACCTTTAAGCAAAAAGCATTGATTATTCGTAGGTTTGGTTACAAACTCTGAAAGATGCTCAATGGCATTTTCTTGCCCTGATGTTGGCTTAAAGCCAATATTAGAAACAATAATATCTTTAAGGCGATCCTTTAACATCTAATAATACAAAAATGAGAAGGCAAACTTAACTTAATTAGACCATAATTTTGCTTACGAGGCATTATATTTATTGACACTTGTTGTAATCCCTATATCGACCTGTAATCCTAATTTCTTTAGAATTGATTTAATATCTATCTTTGTTTACCTTTTTACGAATAATTAACTAGAGTTTAAAATGGATAAAAAAGAGATATTCGACGAAACATTCGACCCCGATCGTAGCGAATCATACATTCTATTAGTTCAGGTTTCATTCCAAGGAGTAGCCTTTAGCATTAACGACACTGTTCGAGGAATGCATATTGCATACGCATCGAGCCCATTTAATAGCAAGCTATCAGCCACAGACGATTGGAGCGAAAATATTGGTTTACTTGTCTCGAAATATGATGTTTTAAAGCGGAAGTATAAAAAAGTATTGCTCACTTTTGAATCAACCCTTTTTACAACTGTTCCAACCGATTTATTTATTGCCGAAAGGGCAAAGGAACTTTTCGAGTTGGTTCATCCTCTCCCAAATCTATTTGAGATTAGGTATAATCATTTAAAGGACTCAAAGGCAACAGTGGTGTTTGCTATTCCATACTCCATAACATCTAAATGGCTTACCTATCAGCCAAATACCGAATTTGTTGGGTTCTCTTCGGCACTAATTGCATATTCGAGCATGGTTAAGAGCCCCAAAGATGAGCCAACGATGAATATTCTGTTTGCAAATAGTTTTTTCACAGCAACATTATCAATCAACAACGAGTTAAAGCACTGCAACTCATTCAACTTTATTAATATAAACGATGCGACTTATTACATTATTAATTTTTGTAAGCAGGCTGGCTTTGATGTTGGATATACTTCGTTATCATTCGCTGGTGATATTGACGATGCAAAAGGAATAGAATCGTTATTAGCACAATATATTGCTAAAGTAAACAATAGCTTCGGGGTAGATGGCAATAACTATTCCTACGCTATTACTGGACATAAAAAGAGCAATTGGATTCTTTTTAACCTATTGCTATGCGAATAGTAAGCGGAAGATTTAAAGGGAAAACTTTTACCCCAAAGGGGTTTAATGCGCGGCCGACAACCGATTTTGCAAAGGAAGGGTTATTTAACATACTTCAAAATACCTTTGATTTTGAGGAGGTTGATGTGCTCGATCTCTTTGCTGGAACTGGTAGTATCAGTTTTGAATTTGCTTCAAGAGGAACGAATAGGATTGATTTGGTTGAGTTAAACTTTAATCACCTTAAGTTTGTTTCAAGTGTAATAAAAGAATTAGGGCTAAAGCAAATCCACACAATAAAAGGTAATGCATTCCAATTCATTAAGGCATGTAACCACAAATACGATATTGTTTTTGCTGATCCTCCGTACGAACTCGAAGGGATTGATACAATCCCCGATTTGGTTTTCGAAAAGGGCCTAATTAAAGATGATGGTTGGTTAATTTTGGAACATTCAGGAAATTATAAATTCGAAAATCACCCACGATTTAATCAGGAGAGGCACTATGGGAGTGTACATTTTTCAATCTTTAAGTAAATGTACACTATTTATAATAGCTACATTACCAGGATGATTCAAGAAAATTAAAAAACGAATAAAAATTATTTTAAATAATTTGAGAGAA
>JBPXJX010000277.1:0-2651 GCA_051715525.1 Bacteroidales bacterium | reverse complement strand
TCAGAATCTTCGTTGTTTTTATAGTATGTTAGTTGAGTGAAGGCGTTAAATTGAAATTTTTGAGATAAATAGTAAGTGCAAGAAATCCTTGCGTAAGGAGAAAGGTAGGTTCTTTTGTTTTTATCTATATCTTTTAAATACCAATAATTAGCACCAGTTTCACCAGTTAAAATTGTTCTAGTATTTGGAACATATGATAAAGAATAGTTTAAATTTGACTTAAAAACATTTAATTTATCATCTCGTTGTGAGAATTCATAATCTGAATAATAAGGGTCATAATGATCTATTATATATGATAAGTTACAGTCAAAACTATTAATCCATTTTAACCCCTTAATCCAATTAACCTCGAATCCTGCTTCAATGCCAATATTTTTATTCATAATTTCTTCTGTACTTTTCTCATCACTATCTGGGTATTCAGGATAAGTTGTTTTGTTAAACTCGTGCCTGTCGTTTAGTTCAGTTATAATACCAAAATATACTTTACTCCCTGTATACCAAGCCTGAGTTCGTGCATAATACCAGTTGTCGCTTAGTATACCAAAATATTTACCATCCTGTTTTGAGATTAACCCCTTTGATACAAGGAACGAATCGATTAGCGTATATTCTTCAATTTGTTTTTCTCTTGAATCAATTACTCTTTTGTTTAAAACAGAAGTAATAAAATCGGCAAATTCAAAAGCCTCTTCAGGAGTAGGTTCATGTGTTAACCTACTCTTTTTATTTAAGTCGTCAAGAATATAAATTGCCTGTCGAGCATCAGTTACATTCTCAACCCTACCATAACCAATTTGAATTGCTAATCTATTTCTTGAATACAAATCAATATTTTTTTCAGTTGAATTAGGATCAAGGTCACGAACTAATTTTTTTGTTTCATTTTGCTGTGAAGTAGAGCTGAGAAAATTTATGCCCCAAAATAGATTATCGCTTAAATAGAATGAGTTATATGTTGAAAAATTTAATTGATAATTAGTTAGCATGTTTTCTGTTTCTGAAGCAGGATTTGAGTTGTTTTTAGTTGAGAAAAAATTAAAAACATGTCTATAACTGCCATCAATAGAATGATATCCAACATATTTTCTATTTGATATTTGCAATAGGTAACCTAAATTTAGATTTGTATTGAATGATTTATTTTTGTAATCATTTTCAGAATCAAATACATCAGATGAAGCATTATAGTTTTCTTTACTATAATCACCATTTAAAGATATGTTAGTACCCAAACTTCCATATCGGAAGTCTTTTAGTTTGTATTTATTTAAGTTGATGCTTTCAAGCTGAGCTTTAGCGATAACCGAGGATAGAATTAGTAAAGTAAATAGAGGTAAAACTTTTTTCATGATATAGTTTTTTAGATTTTTATGAACTATATCAAACTTAGTAATAATTATGTGGGTGAAATATGACTTTTGTCAGTTTAGGCGTTAAAGAGATTTACAATATGACAAGCTGCAACTCCCGCTGTTTCTGTTCTTAAGCGCGATGTTCCTAAGCTGATTTCTTTGAATTTATGGGTTAAGGCAAAATTTATTTCAGAGTGGCTAAAATCACCCTCTGGACCAATTAAAATAGAGCATTTATTTGTTGGTTTTATTTCGTTTTTAAGGTGGTTTAGTCCCTTAGTGGCACAATGAGCTATAAAAAGATCACCGGGTTGATTTGATTGAACAAACTGCTTAAAAGAAATCATTGGGTTTAGTATGGGTATGTAAGCCTTAATAGATTGTTTTACAGCCGATATAATAATTTTCTCAAGTCTTTCATTGTTAATCACTTTACGTTCAGAATGCTCACAGATGATAGGAGTAATCTCATCAATTCCAATTTCAGTTGCTTTTTCGAGGAACCACTCAAAGCGTTCAATATTTTTTGTTGGTGCAATAGCAATATGAAGGTGGTGATTACGTTTTTCAAATCCTAGGGTTGATTCGTAAACTTCAACCATACATCTTTTAGGCTCAGGGCTAACAATTCGGGTCATGAATAATCCACCTTTGCCATCGATTAAAGTTATTTCATCGCCAGCGGTAAGCCTTAAAACTCGAATGCAATGCTTTGATTCCTCTTCGTTAAGTGTATAAGTATTGCCCGAAATATCTGGAGCGTAGAATATTTGCATTTTTTTGATTTCTGATTTTATAAATTTTATCTTTTCAAATATACCCATTTTGAAAGTGTTGCTACCTTTATGGCTTTAGAAAAATTCGAATGAAAAGAATTGGATTGCTATCCGATACCCATGGACATTGGGATGAAAAGCTCCAGAAATTTTTGGATGATTGCGATGAGATATGGCACGCAGGAGATATCGGAAACATTGAGGTTGCTGATAAGATATCAGCATTTAAGCCACTTAGAGCAGTTCATGGGAATATTGATGACCATAAGTTAAGAGTTGTGTACCCGAAGATTCAACGATTTAAATGTGAGGATGTTGATGTTTTTATCACTCATATTGGCGGAACACCAAGTAAGTATGAACCATCTATAAAACCTCTTATTGAGGCAAATCCTCCGAAACTATTTATATGTGGGCATAGCCATATTTTAAAGGTGATGTTCGATAAAAAGATGAATTTTCTTTATATGAATCCCGGAGCAGCTGGAAACCAAGGTTTTCATCGAGTAAGGACAGA
>JBPXJX010000276.1:0-5124 GCA_051715525.1 Bacteroidales bacterium | reverse complement strand
TTAAGTCCGCTGACCTTAACCATCTCGAAGAATTCGTTGAATGGTTGGTTATTAACCTCAAGATCCAGATTAATAAATACATCAACATTAAAGGAAACGATATTAAATCGTAGCTGATTCATGTTTGTTTTTCTTGGAACTAAAATAACAATCAGGTGTTCGCCTTTAGGCTTTTTATATTCAACCAGCTGTTTAACAGCAATATTTGTCGTATCGATAGTTGTATTAGTAACAGCAGTAGTTGTTAGCTGAAGTTCTTGTTTACGCATATACTCTAGCAAACTTAGGGCCCTTTCGGCAACATCGGTTTTAGGATACTTTTGCGTTAAATCAGTGAGCGAATTCCTAAATGAGCGTAAATCGGATGTTTTGCCAATACACATTGCTCTAAGAAGATTGTATTGGGGCTCGAGCTTTGAATTAGGGTATTTTGCTAACCCTTCATCAATCTTCTTAAAGGATTCGGTATAATTCGCCTGTTCGTATAGTTTGTAAGCGTTTTCGTAAAAGTCATTCTCTTCCTTTGTCTTCTGATTTAAATTTTTGAGATAGTCAGGATTTGTAAGCATTATTGCAAAACTACTTTGAGGGAATTTTGATACGATATAACCTTTATACTTTTCGGCTTCAGCTGTTTTATTAGTGAAAACGCATACTTGGTATAAGTTAAAGTAAGCTTGCAAGACACCTAAACTATTAGGGAAACGCTGTACGTACTTCTCAAAAGCTAAAATCGTTTCTGAATAATCGTTTAAATCGTTCTGATAAACCTCCCCCACCTTAAACATAGCCTCTTCAATCTTTTTATTTGAGATCTCCATTAAAGAGTCGTTTGTAGGTATATCCTGCATATAAAATTCGGGCGATTTATTGGACAAAACTTTTTTAGGATTCTTACTCGTATCAGAAGCAGACCCTCCAATTGATGTGGTAGACATTTCAATTGTAGAAATGCGCTTGTTTTTCCGACGCCAATTATCCTCGAGTTTTCTTTTCCCCCAACGCATTTGAAACTCAGATTGCCCAAAACTTAATTGGCTTTGATTATAAAAATACCACTTCCCTACTTGCTGATCGTTTTGCCTATACGCTTGATTTTGTTGAAATAGAAGAGCGCGTTGTCTATCGGCATTCTCCTCTTCCATTTTCTTTTGCTCCTCCAAAGCAATCTTATTAATAATATCTGTAATTAAGCTATTCCTATCAGTTACAGACATTTTTGCTATTCGTTGCAAGCTATCTTCCCGAGCAATAGTATTGAGGTTTTCAATCAAATTGGTTAGGTTTTGAGTTTTAACCACAAGTTTTTGGTAATCAGCAAAAGTATTATCGAGCGATATAAATGCGCTATCGTAATAGGCCTGCGACTGCTTATAATCTGGTTTTGCGAAGTAGTACTCGGCTAAAGTGTAGTAAGATAAACCCTTTTGATTATTATTGCTTGTGCTTTTGGTTGCTGATAATTTAAAGTATTCAATGGCCTTTTCCTTGTTACCCTCAGCCTTTTCAATGTTCCCTAATGCAAAGTAAATTACATCCAAGTAATCTCTATTCTTCTCATCCTTCGCCAGTTTAACAAGGAGTGCACGCATTTCTTTTTGATTATCGAGGTTACCTGTAATAGAGGCAAGCCCAATTTTAGCGTTGAACGACATATCATAAGAGGTGCTCATTTTGAGAACCTTTGAATAATATTTTATACCGTCGGCCTTATTGTTTAGTAAAACTGAAAGTTGAGCCAATAGGTAAGTCAAACGAGCGCGTTCATATTTAGAATTTGCTTTCTCGATAGTTCGCTTGATAAAGGGTATAGCTTCGACATATTTTGATTGCTTTGCATAAAAGAAAGCCCATGTTGAGGTATGTAAATATTTAAATCGTCGAGTTTCAGGTTTATTCTTAGCAGCATCAACAGATCGGAGTTTATCTTCGGCACTAATAAAATCACCGTTGATTATACTTATCCTAGCCAGCCAAAGCTGTGCTTCATAAGCGTAAGATGAATTGGGATTTTGCAATTGAACATACTCAAATGTTTGCGAGGCTTCATCGACAAGTCCTTTCCAAAGTCTTGCCTCACCGATAAGCATCCATGACTCCCTCGCCCATTTTACATATTCCGTTTTATTTAAAAACTCCTTCTCTTTTGGAGTTAACTCTCCTTTGCTCCTTTCAGGTTTTACTCTAATTGAATGCTTTCTAATAAGATCGGTGCACTTTTTTATAGACCTATCCATATCTCCCGAAACCATTCCTGTCACCTGATTGTCACCAACAAGCAATACAGGTAATGGGGAACTGTAGTTATATTTGTAGGTTTCATCAACCTTTTGAAGACTTAATTTATATGAATCGTAGGCGTTGTAGTAGTAATTATAGTATGCCGTAATATAATGGAAACTTCTACTAACCAAAGTATTTTTCTTTGATGAGCATGATGCAATAGTTAGTAAAGCAACAATACCGAGCAGTAAAAAATATATCTTTTGTTTCAACCCTATTCTATTTTGATATCTAAACTGCAAAATGCAAACATTATTTTAATTGGATCGATTTTTAAAAACCCTAAATTCTATAAAAGCCTACAATATTACAAAATATAGTTGAAAATATTTTGAAGAATAGTTTTTGCTATGGTTAGTCTATACAAATAAAAAAAGGGAATGGATTACCATTCCCTTAATACTTTTCCTAAAAGCATTAGCCCACATTTACAGCTACCACCTCTTTAATTTCTGGCACATCGCGACGAATCGTCTGTTCAACCCCATTTTTCAAGGTCATTAAGCTGTATGGACAGCTTCCACAAGCACCTAATAGTTTTACTTTAACTGTAAGATCGTCAGTTATTTCAACAAGCGAAATGTCTCCTCCATCGTTCTGAAGGTAAGGGCGAATAATTTCAATCGATGCGTTAACCTTGTTTATTATCTCTTCTTTTGTAGCCATGATAGGTTTATTAATGATTTATACTTTAGTCTTTACGTCAACTTTCTGAGTTGGGGGCAACATTTGGTTGCGTTTTTCAACCTGCGAAATTAAATTATTTGCAAGTAAATCAAATGCTTTTGCCAAAATTCCATTGCCTAATGCTGCTGGTTCGCCATTATCACCACCCTCACGAATGCTCTGAACAATTGGTATTTGTCCAAGTAAAGGGAGTTTCATGCGCTCAGCAAGTTTCTTGCATCCATCTTTGCCAAATAAATAATATTTGTTTTCAGGAAGTTCCTCTGGAGTAAACCAAGCCATATTCTCAACAAACCCAAGTATTGGTATATTAATATTCTCCGATGTAAACATGCTAACGCCGCGAATTGCAGCCGATATTGCAACATCTTGTGGTGTGCTAACAATTACTGCTCCAGTCACCTTAATTTCTTGAACCATGGTGAGGTGAATATCGCTTGTGCCGGGCGGTAAATCGATAAATAGGTAATCGAGATCGCCCCATGCCCCTTGATGTATCAGCTGTTTTAGGGCGCTAGTTGCCATTGGTCCTCTCCAAATGAGGGCATTGTCGGATTGAACAAAGAAACCGATGGAGAGAACCTTTACACCAAAATTCTCAGCAGGCTCAATTAAATCCATTCCATCTTCCTTGATCATGGCTGGTTTAGCCTGCTCAAGGTTAAGCATTTTTGGAATGGTTGGCCCAAAAATATCAGCATCTATAAGTCCAACTTTAGCACCCGTTTTTGCGACAGCAACGGCAAGGTTTGCCGAAATAGTTGATTTGCCTACTCCTCCTTTGCCGGAAGAGATTGCTATAATGTTTTTAACTCGACTAACGGATGCCTTTGTTTTGTATGGCGATTCAACCTTTGGTGCAACGTTCGCCTTCACTTTAATGTCAATCAAAACCTCTTTGCCAAACTTTTCCTCTAAGATTCGAGTTGCTGCTTTTTTTAGCGAGCTGGCAAAAGGATCGTTGGGTTTTGCAAGATTTAGTGTAAATCCAATCTTTTTTGAGTCTGTTTCAATATCTTGAATTAGTCCTAGGCTTACAATATCCTTGTTATGCTCAGGATGAACAACCTGTTTGAGTAATTCAAGTATTGTACTACTTGTAATTTCCATTTCGGATGAGAGTTTAAAAGTATTGATCTATTCTAAAATGAGTAACAATTAAAGTAGCTCCTTGTTCGGATCCCAGTAAAGTTTTTCAAAATCAACCACTCTATCTTCTTCAACAATTATTCCTTCACTTTCGAGCAGCTGTTTCATGGTTTCTGAACCCGGGAAATGATGTTTTCCCGATAGCATGCCAACTCTGTTTACCACGCGATGCGCTGGAATAAAACTATCCGCAGTAATATTACTTCCATTAAGAGCCCAGCCCACCATCCTTGCTGAACGTGCCGTACCAAGATATCGAGCAATTGCACCATAAGAAGTCACTCTTCCGTAGGGTACTAATTTTGTTACCTCGTAAACCTGCTCAAAAAAATTAGGTTCGTTGGTATTTATACTCAATAAGGGGCTTTTCATTGGTTAGCTCAAAGCTGATATAGGTGATTGTTTTACCCTGATCAAGAAACTGTTGTTCGTAGAATGTCCTTATAGATAAAATTGGATCATCCTTTACGCTCGAATATAAATCGTTAGTACAGCTATGAACTTTTAGCTCATTCAGTTCTACTAATGATTTTGTATATTGATGTAATTCTTGACTATCTGTTTTAAGATGAATAAGCCCTTGGGGCTTAAGAATTGTTTTGTACATCCCAAGGAAAACGCTCGATGTTAACCTTTTCAATGCGTTAATTCTTTTCAATTGGGGATCGGGGAAGGTAATCCAAATCTCGCTCACTTCGTCTTTGGCAAAAAATGAAGTGATATTTTCAATTCTAGTTCGAACAAAGGCAACATTCTCCATCGAGTTCTCAACGGCTGTTTTGGCTCCACGCCAAATTCGTGCGCCTTTAATATCTACGCCAATAAAATTTTTTTCAGGGTATTGTCTTGACAATCCAATTGTGTATTCGCCTTTTCCACATCCCAACTCAAGAACAATAGGTTTATCATTCTTGAAAAAAGTCTCATGCCATTTACCTTTTATTGGGTGTTCTTTTCTGAATACCTCTTCGAATTTGGGTTGTATAATGTTAGGAAATGTATCGA
>JBPXJX010000275.1:0-14035 GCA_051715525.1 Bacteroidales bacterium | reverse complement strand
TTGGTACTCATCGTAGCTATCGCGGTAAAACTTGGCAATAATCCCACGACCTTTGCTTTGCCTATATCTATCGATAGTGTCGAAAATAAAACGTCTAACTTCATCAAAATTACTGAAATCTTCAGATTTAAAGTATTTGAAAATCTCGGCAATAGGGAAAAGAGCACGAGCAGTAAGCCATTTCGATATGTGATTGCGTTTAATATGATACTCTAACGACGACTCAGGCACTTGAAAAATTAAGTCCTGCAACGATTTCAAGTCGGAAGCTCTAAATATTTCGTTCCCATTCTCGGGATCGACAAAAACAAAATCGCCAAAAGCGAGGTATTTCACAAGAAAATCGCGCAACTCAAGTGAGATTGTTTTGGAATGCTTATGCAAAAAACCAACCTTTAGCTGTTTTGCTATTAAACGGTTATTGATATCGGAAGATTGAAGGAGAATTGGGAGATATACATTGTCGGCTTTTACCCGTTCAATGAGCTTCACTCCTGCTCTTTGTTCCATCTTGCCATCACAAGGGTAGCTCATATCGGTAATTACCCCTAGGATGTTATTCTTGTACTTTTCGTAAATCTCAATAGCCTGGTTGAAGTTTTCGGCAAGTAGTATCTTGGGTTGACCTCTAAGTCGCATCATTTTCTGATGCTCGTTCAGCCCTTCAGACATGAATTCTTTCCCTTGAGTATATACAATACGATACAATTGAGGTAAGTAGCTTGAATAGAATCGGACAGAATCCTCAACCAGAAGAACAACCTGGACGCCAACCTCATTTACATCGTGCTCTACATTTAAGCTATCTTCGATTAGCTTGATTATGGCCAACATTATTTGAGCGTTTCCAAGCCATGCAAAGACATGATCCACTGCCCAAAGATCTACCTTGCTTAGCTTTAGCGAAACCTCGCGTGAAAAAGGGGTAAGAACTACAATTGGTTTTTGAGGGTAAAGATCTTTTATCTTTTTGGCTAAAGTAAAGGTATCCATCCCCTCTACATTAAGCATTGAGATTATCAAATCGATAGGTTGACTCTTCAAAATAGCAAAGGCTTCATCGGCTGACTTTGCCTGATGAAAAACAGGAGGGTATCTTAAGTTAAGCGATACGTACTCGTTAAAAATTTGCTCTTCTATTCTACCATCCTCCTCGAGCATGAAAGCATCATACTTACTACAAATCAGCAAAACGCTCTTTATTTGCTTTTTCATCAGCATATCGAATGCCGTTTCAGCAAAATAGTAGTTGCCCGCTTTCAGCTCATTCGTCTTCTTTTCCATGGCAAATTCGATTTTATATTTCTTTAACCACAAAGGAAACTATGGTTTTCACAAAGTAAATAAAAACTAAGTATTCTACGTGATTATCCTTTGTGCTCTTTGAAGTTTAATTTTCACTATTCAATGCTTGCAACAATCAACCTTTGTCGACCATCCATCCTAACAACTAAAGGCTTTGGAAGTTTAATGTGCTTAAAAAATTTGGTTTCACTCTCAACCGGGTAACTATTTAAAACATCCCATGCAACCTTAGCATTAATATCGCCATCCTGAACAGAACAATAGCCAACATCCATTGAAATTACGTTATGGAAAAAGTGCGAACCATATGAGGCATCCAGCGGGAAATCTTCAAAACTAGTTTCCACAATTATTTTCGCTTGCGATATTTGGGGCCAAGTAACAGGTATTCCAATCCACCTATCGCGCGTACCCCAGCGTCCTGGGCCTATTAAAACACATCGGCTATCAGCATTATAAAGTTTTGCATTAATCTCCTCTAGCTCAAGCGCCATTTCACAAGTCATCGATTTATCAAACGCCTCACGTTTAATGAAAACAATATCTGCAATATTGTTCAAAAAACCATTCCCCATTCCATGCCTCGAAAGCAGAACTACCTTGCTCATATCAATAGATTCAAGATCTACTCTATAATCCTGAGTATTCCCTAGCATCGGTTTAATTTGAAGCAAGAAAAATGATGACTTATAGTTTGTATCGCGATTTAAATCAACAGCAAACTCAATTTCGCAGGCTACACCCAAAGCCTCTTTTACAACATCTAGTACTACCTGAATGGTTTGAGCCAGTGGAACATAATTGTATTTTAAAATATTAGCAAAATTAACCACACGTGGACCCAGCTGACTCAAACCAGGAGTAATGGTATTATTTTCGGGATTAAAAACCGATGCACAATGTTTCAAAGTACCATGCTGTTCGGAGTCATACATATTTAATCGAACCAATCCAGCCTCATCGCCTCCCTCAAGTAAATTGATGTCGTGCTTTAAAAGGTCAACAGCAAAGAAATCGACCTGCGAGTTTTTTATTAAATCAGCATTGGAGTAATTAATTAACGTTGGATATTTTGGACAGAAACGATAAGCTCTCTCACCTTCAACAACATATTTACCGAGCCCCAATGCTATATTTGCGAAACCATCGTCGGGTTGAATATGCCCAAAGGGGTAATAGTTGTACGATTGCGCTACACCACTAATATGAGGGTAGTAATAATTACCAAAAGTATTCCCAACCACTTCCTGAATAACAACAGCCATGCGTTCATCCTCTATTTTATAGTTGATAGCTTTAATATAACCACGGGCAGTATCGGAAAAAACGGAAGCGTAAACCAATTTTATAGCATTCATTGCCTGATTTAATCGTTCATGCTTATCGGGATGATTGTTGGGAATAATATAGGTTTCGAAAATCCCTGCAAATGGCTGCATTATTGAATCCTCGAGCAGACCTGAGGAGCGAACAGCCAAAGGTCGATGATAAATTTGCAAGAGTCGATCGAGTCGAATCTTTAGTTGGTCTGAAAGTTCAGCTTCAAGAAAATGCTTTTGTATTTGAATGTAGTTTGTTGATGAAAAGACTTTATCATAAAGGTTGTTTCGCATCATAAAACTCTCATATTCCGATGTTCCAACAATTGATGTTCGCGGTGTCCTTAGGTTGATATTAGGGGTGTACTGCGATATATCGAACGTGTGAATTAGCGTATTGACAAATGAAAGACCTCTTCCCTTCCCACCAAATGATCCATCTGCAAGACTTACAATATTACTTTCATCAACCTCCCAAGCAGTATCAAATCCAACAATTTTCCCTTTCCTTTTCTCCTGCCTATACTTTTTCAATGTTATTAGCAAATATTCTCTAATCTCTTCGGGTCCAGAAAAATCTTCGATGGTTGAAGGGTGAATAATCCTTGCCACCTGAATCTCGCCACGAGCCGCAAGCCACATGGAAAAATGGTTTTTTTGAGCATGGTAAAGCAAGCTATCATCGGGAATGATCCTGAGCTCGCGCTCAAACTCCTCCATTGTTGATGCTATAGCAATGGGATTACCCATGGCATCACGAAAAACAAAATCGCCAAAACCTAGATAATTACTCAAGAAACTTTTTATCTCCTGCATTAAACTCTCCGAATTTTTATTGATGAACGAAACCTTCATCTTTAATGCCATCTCCTCCTTGCTCTGCTCGTACGACTGGATGATAACGGGCAAGCTGGGCAGTTCCTTACGAATATGATTCACTAGCTGAAGTCCTGCATTATCATCAAGGGTGTTATTTTTATAAAACTTAACATCTGAAATTAAGCAGAGCATGTAGTTTTTGTATCGTGAAAAAAGATCGATTGCCTCCTCATATGTACCTGCCAAAATGACTTTGGGCCGAATCCTGATTCTGAGCACTTTATACAAATCATCGGTACTAACATCTTCGATAACACGCTTAGTCTGCTCAAGCACACTGCTGTACAATAGCGGCAAGTATCTTGAATAGTATTTCGGAGAATCTTCAACCAATAAAATAACCCTTGTTAAAGCAATTCGCGTATCATTTTCAATATTAACCTTATCTTCAAGCAGTTTAATCATTGTAAAAAATACCTTTGGATCGCCATTCCAAACAAAAACCTTGTCAATGCTTGATATGGAAACAGGGTTCTTCTCCATCTCGTTAACAGTAGTGCTGTTATTAACAAGAAGGTATAATGGTATATAGCTATACTCACTCTTAATTCGTTTGCTCATCTCGAGGGGAGTGCGCGTATCGGCTCCCATCATAATAATAATCATGTTGAAATACTTCTCCTCTAACTTTTCGAGCGCTTCATCGAGATTTGAAACCCCTGTAATTCGGGGAACTGTTGATAAACTAAGTTTAGAGTATTCTCCAAGAATATTATCGGTTAATCTATCTTCTTTTTCAATGCTGTATGCATCATATAGTGTAGATATTAGGAGTATCTCCTTAACTTTAAAGGGCATCAAATCGTGATAAATATCCCTATCGACGTTGTGCTGATTAATAAACCGTTGTAGGAGCTGTTTGCTTGTTGAGGGTTCGCCATCAGGTTTGCGTCTTTGCGAAGTTTTTACCTCCTTGATTATATTCTTACCTTTTATACTATTTAAATAACCAGTTAGGATATTGGTAATGTTATTAATTAGATCTCGCTCCTCCTTTAAAAATGGACCCTCATCTTCTTCGTGAAATTCACGAGTATAGTAAACTTCAATAAACCCAAAATCGCCATCAATCGACTCAAAATCTTGTCTTTGACACCAAGGAGTTACTCTAAATCCCGATGTTTGAAACTCATACTTGCCATACTTAATATGAACGATTGTATGCTCAGGGTATTGCCATGCATCGGGTAGAATAAGGCATAGCTGATGGAGCGTATCTTCAATAGATTTTCCCTCTTTAGTTATTGCAATTGCCTTATTAATTGCCGCTAACTCCTTAAGCCTTTCCTTGCTTTGGGCCAGCAGTTTGTAAAAATCTTCGGGATTAGCAGGTGTATGAGCCATGGCTAAAGGTATATAAAGTGAATTAACTAAGATTTTAAGAGCCCTTTTCTATTATAAATAGATAAATCATTCCTCCAAAATCCTTATTCAAAACGTTTCAAGTTAGCTTCATTTTTTATCATCATCAATGCAAAAAAACCATTTAAGTAAAACTCGGAGAAAGATTACGTAAAACGCCGAATAGCTTCATCGGTATATAACTGTATTTTAATCACTTTCAGTTATTTAATGATTTATTAGCAATAAATTTCAAAAGAATTTCAAGGAACACTCATTCACAAAAAATACAACTTTAACTAAAACATTTAATTATGAAAAACGAAGCTATTGAGCAAAAAGTTAACAAGTTCATGGCCCACGTAGTGGCTAAAAATCCTTCAGAACTTGAATTCCATCAAGCTGTAAGGGAAGTTATAGAGAGTATCATTCCTTACATGGAAGAGCATCCAATATACTATAGTGAGAAAATTCTAGAGAGAATTACAGAACCAGAAAGAGTTCTAATGTTTAGAGTTCCTTGGATTGATGATAAAGGCGAAATTCAAGTAAATCGTGGTTTCCGTATCGAAATGAATAGCGCAATTGGTCCATACAAAGGCGGTTTACGCTTCCATCCAACTGTAAATCTTGGTATCTTGAAATTCTTAGCTTTTGAGCAAGTATTCAAAAACAGTTTAACTACACTTCCTATGGGCGGTGGTAAAGGGGGTTCTGATTTTGATCCTAAAGGAAAATCTGATAAAGAGGTTATGCGTTTCTGCCAAAGCTTCATGACTGAACTTTGCCGCCATATTGGCCCAGATACCGACGTACCTGCAGGTGATATAGGTGTTGGTGGACGTGAAATTGGTTATATGTTTGGTCAATATAAACGTATCCGCAACGAGTTTACCGGAGTTCTAACTGGTAAAGGTAGACTATGGGGCGGCTCATTAATACGTCCAGAAGCAACAGGTTACGGCAACGTTTATTTTGCACAAGAGATGCTTAAAACTCGTGGAGAAAGTTTCAAAGGTAAAGTAGTTACCGTTTCTGGTTCAGGAAACGTTGCTCAATACACCGTTGAAAAAGTTAACGAGTTTGGTGGAAAATGCGTTACCCTATCTGACTCTGAAGGCTTCATCTACGATTCAAAAGGAATCGATGCAGAAAAACTAAAATTCGTAATGTGGCTAAAGAACGAAAAACGTGGCCGTATTAAAGAGTATGCTGATAAATATGGCTGCGATTACTTCCCAGGCGAGCGTCCATGGGGTATTAAGTGCGATGTGGCTCTACCAAGCGCAACCCAAAACGAAATTAATGGCGAAGAGGCTAAAACTCTTGTTAAAAATGGTTGCTACTGCGTTTCTGAAGGCGCCAACATGCCATCAACCCCTGAGGCTGTTGAAGTTTACATCAAGAATAAGATTTTATTTGGCCCAGGTAAAGCAGCTAACGCTGGAGGTGTTGCAACATCTGGTCTTGAGATGTCACAAAACTCGCTTCGTTTATCATGGACTCGCGAGGAAGTTGACGCTCGCTTACACCAAATCATGAAAGATATTCATGAAACTTGTAAGAAGTATGGCACAAAAGAGGATGGTTACATTAACTACGTTGATGGAGCAAACATCGGAGGTTTCGTAAAGGTTGCCAATTCAATGATTGATCAAGGAGCCGTATAACGTTCCCTTAAGTTTTAGTAGTATCTGTCGGGCTGCTCACCACAGCCTGACAGATTTTTTTTGAAATATTTCTTGTAAATTCGACGTTTCAAGGATAAATAAAACATATAAATATCTATATATTTGCATTTCTTTTAAAAACGCCTAAAAAAGTTAGCAATGCGAGTACAACGACTCCAACCTGAAATTCAAAACAAAAGTAACGGTGAAGTGGTAGACATTGCCCTTCTTGAGCCTTTACTAGATAAATACAAGGGTAAAAAAGGCAGCCTTATTCCTCTCCTACAGGGTGCGCAAGAGCTTTACGGGTACATCCCTCGAAAAGCATTCGAAAGAATATCACAGCACTCTGGAATTGCTTTAAGCGATATGTATGGTGTAGCAACATTCTACTCACAGTTCCGATTGAATCCAGTTGGCAAACATATAATAAAAGTATGCCACGGTACCGCTTGCCATGTTCAAAGCGCCGATGCTATTTCAGATGCGATTAAAGAAGCCCTAAATGTGAAGGATGGAGAAACAACTGAGGATAGACTTTTCACCCTCGAATCGGTTGCCTGTCTTGGTTGCTGCTCGCTAGCTCCAGTTATGATGATTGGCGATGAGGCATACGGCAAACTTACTGGTGCCTCGGCAGTAAAGATCATAAAAGATATCAGAATACAAGAAAGCCAAAGCGGTGTTTAGTTTTTAGCAATGCCTAAAAACAACATTATCAGCACATTTAAACACCACAAAAAATCAAATTAATGGCACAAACAAAGGTAATAGTAGGTTTAGGCAGCTGCGGAATTGCTGCTGGAGCCAACAAAGTTTACAATAAAATCAAAGCCCTTAAAGAGGCCGATAAACTTGAATTTGAACTTAGAAAAACCAGTTGCATCGGGATGTGCTACCGCGAACCATTGGTAGAGGTTATAGATGAGACTGGTTCATTCATATATGGAGATGTTACCGAGGATAAAGCCGTTGAAATCCTTCAACAGCACGTTATCGGTTTCAATCCAATCAAAGAGTATGTAGTAAAAACCGATTTGTTCGATACTCCCGACAAAGCATACTTTGAGGGACAGGTAAAAATTGCGCTTCGCAATTGTGGCTACATCGACCCTGAAAGCATTGAGGAGTACGAAGCAAGAGATGGTTATAAAGCCATTAAAAAAATAGCTTCTGAAAAAATGCCATTCGAAACGGTTATCCAAACCGTTCTTGACTCAGGTCTTCGTGGTCGTGGAGGCGGAGGTTTTGCAACAGGCATGAAATGGCGATTTGCTCGCAACAATCAATCTGAAGATAAGTACATCATCTGCAACGCAGATGAAGGTGATCCAGGAGCATTTATGGATCGTTCGCTACTCGAAGGTGATCCACACGCTGTGCTCGAAGGGATGATAATTGGCGCTTACGCCATTGGCGCAAACCATGGGGTTATATACTGTCGTGCTGAGTATCCTCTTGCCATCAAGCGCTTAAATATTGCCTTGGAGCAAGCGCGTCAAAAAGGATTTTTAGGTAAAAACATTTGTGGAATTGAAGGGTTTGATCTTGATATCTATGTAAAAGAGGGTGCTGGAGCATTCGTTTGTGGAGAGGAGACTGCCCTTATGCAATCAATCGAAGGTAAAAGAGGAATGCCAACAAAACGTCCTCCTTTCCCTGCAGAATCAGGACTCTGGAAGAAACCATCGAACATCAACAACGTTGAGACGTTTGCGAACATTCCTTATATCGTTTACAATGGAGCTGGCTCGTTCAACAAATACGGAACTGAAAAGAGTAAAGGCACTAAGGTTTTTGCCCTTACAGGCAAAATAAAGCATGGCGGTTTGGTCGAAGTACCAATGGGAATAACCCTTAAAGATGTTATTTACAAACTTGGTGGAGGTATCCAAAACGATAAGGAATTCAAAGCCGTTCAGATGGGTGGCCCATCGGGCGGCTGTATTCCAAAGCATCTTGCCGACCTACAAATCGATTACGATCAAGTAAACGCAACCGGAGCAATCATGGGCTCTGGAGGTATGGTTGTAATGGACGAAACCACTTGCATGGTTGATATAGCAAGGTTTTTCCTCGACTTCACTCAAAAGGAATCGTGCGGAAAATGCACATTCTGCCGTATTGGAACAAAGCGAATGCTAGAAATCCTAACCAGAATAACGGAAGGTAAAGGCGTTGAGGGCGATATCGAGAAACTCGAAGAATTAGCGCACCAAATAAAGGATAGCACGCTATGCGGACTTGGTCAAACGGCACCAAATCCTGTACTCACAACTATTAAATACTTCAGGCATGAGTATGAGGCGCATATTCGCGATAAAAAATGTCCAGCATTAAGCTGCAAAACGCTTCTGACCTACGAGATAAAACCCGATAAATGTACAGGCTGCATGGTTTGTGGCATTAAGTGCCCAGTAAAAGCAATTGAAGGTGAGAAGAAAAAGGCTCATTTCATTCATCAAGATAAATGTATCCGCTGCGGCGACTGCTATTCACGCTGCAAGTTCGATGCTATAACAGTTTCGTAATATAACCTAACCTGTCAGGTTATAAAAACCTGACAGGGTTTTTACCAACTATCAAACTAAAGAATATGAGCGACAAAATCAATATAATCCTAAACGGACAGAATACTACAGGATCAAAAGGTGAGTATATTCTTGATTTAGCCAGAAGACATGGCATTGAGATTCCTACGCTTTGTAACGACCCAAGGCTAGAGCCTTTCTCTGCATGCTACGTTTGTCTTGTTGAAATTGAAGGGAATAGAAACCTTCAACCCTCCTGCTCTACTCGAATTTCAGAGGGAATGAAAATCAATACCGACAATGAAAGGATTTACAAAGCCCGTAAAACGGCTTTAGACCTAATAATGAGTAATCACTATGCCGATTGCGTTGCCCCTTGTCGCGAGCGATGCCCTGCAGGAGTTGATGTTCAAGGTTATATTTCGCTAATTGAGAAAGGTCTGTATAGCGAAGCTATTAAGGTGATAAAACAAACAAATCCATTGCCAGCAATCTGCGGTAGGGTTTGTGTTCGTCCATGTGAGGCTGCTTGCCGTCGAAACCTTTTGGATGAAGGCACAGGCGTTGGCATAGACTACATGAAGCGCTTTGCTGCCGATGCCGATTTAAATTCGGAATATCATTATAAGCCAGAGGTTGCTCCTTCAACAGGTAAGAAAGTTGCTATTATTGGTGCTGGTCCTGGTGGACTATCATCAGCCTATTTTTTACAACAAAAAGGACATCAGTGCGATATTTTTGAAGCACAACCCTATTCTGGAGGCTGGTTAAGATATGGTATTCCAGAGTATCGACTACCCAACAATATAATTCAAAAAGAAACTGATTGTATCACCGAGCTTGGAGCAAACATCTTTTACAATAAAAAACTTGGCGAAAACCTCAGCTATAAAGAGATTGCTGATAAATACGATGCTACAATACTAACAATCGGTTCGCAACGAGGAACCTTGCTTGGCTGCGATGGTGAAGACGCTGATGGCGTTTTCTCGGGTATCGATTTTCTTCGTAACATGGAGGTTACAGGTCAGCGCTACGATTTTACAGGTAAAAAGATTGCAGTTGTTGGTGGCGGAAACACCGCAATGGACTGCTGCCGCACCTCGCTTCGATGCAAAAGTACCGATGTTAAGGTGGTATATCGTCGTTCGGAGGCTGAAATGCCTGCAAACCCAATAGAAATTCACGAATCGAAACTCGAAGGGGTTGAGTATCTTTTCCTCACAAACCCTATCAGGGTTAACAAGGATGAGAATGGAAAACTAAAATCCATGACTTTAATCCGAATGGGATTAGGAGAACCCGATGCATCGGGTCGTAGAAGGCCTGTACCCATTGAAGGTTCAGAATTTGACATCGAGATTGATTACATCCTAGCAGCAATAGGTCAAAAGACCGACATCAACTTCCTTGAGGATATCAATAAACACGCTAAAAATGGCCAGCTAAAGCCAACCAAGTGGGGTGATATCGAGGCTGATAAAAACACTCTTCAAACAGGAGTTCCATCGGTATTTGCAGCTGGTGATGGCGTTACAGGGCCAGCAACCTTAATTGAGGCTGTAGGACAAGCACGAATTGCTTCGCATAGCTGCCATCAATACCTTATGGGACAAAAGGTTGAGCCTAAAACTAAAGAATTCCTAAGCAAAAGGGATAATTTCAAAAATCAAGAGAAAGATCAATATATTGGTCGCTATCGCAGCCAGATAAGGGAAGAGATGCCCGTTATGGAGCCCAATACCCGTGTTAACTTCAAAGAGGTTGAGTTAGGGTATACAGAGGAGCAAACTCACGCTGAAACAGCGCGCTGCCTTGAATGTGGTTGTGCCGAGTACTTCGATTGCGATCTTAAGAAATATGCCGATAAGTATAACGCTGATCAAACTAGATTTGCTGGTGAACACAAGGAATTTTCTCTTAATATTGCTCACCCATATATCGAGATAGATAACAACAAGTGTATCCTTTGCTCACGCTGTGTTAGGATTTGTAAAGATGTAGTTGGTGCCAATGCGCTAACGCTTACAAAGCGTGGATTTGAAACCTTTGTTGCACCTGCTTTTGGAGACAAATTGCAAGACACAAAGTGCGAATCGTGCGGGATGTGTATATCGGCTTGTCCTACAGGTGCAATTACCGAGAATTTCCCATTCAAGCCAGGGCCAGTTAAGCTAGATAAATTCGAAACTATTTGCGGTTACTGCTCGGTTGGTTGTAAATTGACATTCCATCATCGCGCAGGTTTTGTGATGAAAGTTACTGGTGCCGAAGGCATGGTTAACAGCGATGGCAACCTTTGTATGTATGGTAAGTTTGGGTATCGTTTTATCAACGATAAATCGAGAATCACCAAGCCTCAACTAAAAGTAAATGGCAAGTTCGAGGAGATATCTTTTGATAAAGCATTCGATATCATTACCGATAAGATAAAATCTGTAAAACCTGATGAGAATGCTTTCTTTGCTGGAGCAGGCTTGACCAATGAGGAGCAATATCTGATTCAAAAACTTGCTCGTGCTGGTGCTAAAACCAACAATGTTAGCAGTTTCCATTATCTAGGTGGAGCAAAGGGTTATACTGATGACTCGACAAAGAACGTTCCGTTTACTGAACTTAAGGGTGCTTCAAAAGTGTTTATTGTTGGTTCGGAGATTAACAAGGATAACCCTGTTGTTGGCTATATGGTTAACTCAACAAAAAAACCGTTTGAAGTCATCTCTATCAACCCCAAGAGCACGCTGAAACACAAGGCAACAAGTTTCAATACAGTAAAATCATACTATCATTTCATCAAGGCCGTTAACTATTATCTAATTTATAACGGCAAGCAAAACAGCATGTTCCTTAAGGATAACTGCGATGGTTACGAAGAGTACAAGAAGAATCTTCTATCAACGAAATACAAAGATTTGTGCACTGAGGCTTGCTACAGCGACTGCGATTGCGATTGTGCTTGTGTCCCCGATTTTGCAGAATCGTTCAATAACGAGATGAATGCTGTTCTTATCTTTAGCGAGAAAGAGGTTGGACCTGATACAGCTCGTGAGATAATGAACCTTGCATTGATCACTGGCAAGCTGGGCAAAACATCATCTGGTATTATCGCCTTAAAACAAAAGAATAACTCTCACGGGTTGTTCGACATGGGTATCAGACCTAAAACTGGAGTTGGTTTGCAAGATTTATCAAATTCTGACTTCATCACAAAGATGAAGACCAAGTGGAAGATTCACGAATTCCCTAAAGTTTTAGATGAGTGCTTTACTGAGCGATTCGAAAAGGGTAAGTACAAAAACCTATTCATTTTTGGTGAAGATCCAATCGGATGCGCTAAAGACAAATCATCAATAAAAGAGAATTTCGACAAAGCAACATTTAAAGTGGTTCAAGATGCTTTCATGAGCGAAACTGCCAAGGAAGCAGACCTTGTACTTCCAGCATCGTTCTGGTTTGAGACTGGCGGTTCATTTACCAACTCACAACGAATGATTCAAACATTTGAATCTGGCTTAAAGCCTAAAGTTGAAATCGCCTCTGGCGAGCAGGTAATTAAACTTCTATCAAAGTTTGGTGTTAATGGCGTAAACGATATTCATGAAGCAAACTTGGAGGCAATTTCGTTACTGCCAACCAATGCCGAAATGAAAAAATACGAACTCATCAACACCAATACTGAAACTGGAGAACAAATGTTCAAGCATGGTTGTAACCATATTATGAAACGTTTTGATGAGGAGTTTGAAAAAGCATTAAGGAAATAATCAGAAAACTTAAAATATTAAATTGCCATGAACGAATTCACCAACATAAACGACATCCTCGATTTTGCTATACAAAACGAGCAAAATGCGGTAGATTTTTATAACGAATTGGCTAAAACCTCAAGAACTGAGGATATGAAAAAAACTTTTATCCAATTCGCCCAAGAGGAAATGGGGCATAAAGCACGATTAGTAAAGATTAAGGAGGAAGGCATTTACGATCTTCCAACAACGAAGGTGACCGACCTAAAAATTGCCGATTACTTAGTTCGAACCGAGTCCAAGTCAGAAATGAACTATGAGCAAACGCTTGTCCTTGCGATGAAAAGGGAGAAGGCTGCCTTTAAGCTTTACATGAAACTATCAGAAAAAGCACCAAACGAGAATTTAAAGCAACTCTTCCTTGGTTTAGCTCAAGAAGAATCGCGCCACAAGCTTCGCTTTGAATTGGAGTATGATGAGTTTGTGTTAAGAAAAAACTAAGAAATCATATTCTACCCAAAATATAAAAGAGGTGCAAAGAAGCTTACTTGCACCTCTTTTCTTCTTTTTAATTGAAAGATTCTCTAATCCACAGTTACCTTTTTCAATGACTCTCGTCCGAAAAATGTTGGAAAATACATAAGTTCAGCTCTAGCAGGATTTAACGTGAAACGTCCTGTAAATCGTGGTATTAATTTTATTTCGATTTCATAAACACCTTCCTTTAAGCGACTGTAAAATACTGAAACGTGATCTTTGAACTTTTCTCTATAATCCTCATATATTCCATGCTTTTGCTTATCATCATAAGAGAAACCAGCTGGTATAGGTATCTCAACCATGGTGTATGGTGAATCCTTTTTAACAGTAACAACTGCCTTAAGAATAATTGGTTTACCAGCCTTAACCCTGCTAGGGTTGTTTTCAAAAAAGGTGCTAACCTCAAAGTGGTCAGATATTTTGACAGGATTTGGGTTAAAAACTTTTGAATAAGAGGTAAATAGAACTGAGCGTCCACCTTTTTTTGTAACAATCACGTTATCGCCACTCTTCAATTTGGTCTCATATGGAAATTTCGAGATAGAAACCAACGAGTCGTTAATTTTCAACTCAAGTAAAGGATTCTCATTTCGACGACCAGTAAATAAATCATCTCCAATTGCGTCAAGCACCAACGTTTTGTGGTATGTATTCATTGGGCTTTTGTTATTCACATTAACAAAAAAGAACTTATTAATTCGTTA
>JBPXJX010000274.1:0-1730 GCA_051715525.1 Bacteroidales bacterium | reverse complement strand
CTACAATTGAAGCGAATAACATTGAGATTTTACCTGGGTTAGGCTTTTTAGAAAGTGCAATTGTCGATCAGCACTTTGTTAAAAGGCAAAGGTTAAATAGATTAATTGCTGTTAGCCTTGAAAACCCTGAAAACACTTGTATTGGAATAGATGAATCAACAGCAATTTTGGTTAAAGGATCAAAAGTGGAGGTTGTTGGCGAAAGCCAAGTTGTCGTTTTGAAGCATACAACGGCTGTTACAAAGGTTGTAAATGGACTTCTTGGTGGTAAAGACCTCAGTTTATCAATCTACTTACCGGGAGATTCTTTCGAATTATAAATTAACGGATTTGGTAATGATGAAAAAGGTATTATTAATCCTGAGTTTAGGTATATTTTATGTTTTCTCATTTGCTCAGGGCAATTTAATGCTTGCAGGGGGTGCAGCAGAGAGTGCAGGTGGTTGGAGCGATCTTCCATATAAGTGGGTAGTTGACCATGCTGCAAATAAAGGAGTTGCTGTTTTAACCTACGATGCAGCTGCAACTTCATGGATACCTGATTATTTTAAAAGTTTTGGCGCAAAAAGATCAAGAAACTTCATTGTTTCGAGTCGCTCAAGTGCCGATTTACAAGCAACTTATGACTCATTGATAACCTACGATGCAGTTTTTATAAAAGGTGGAGATCAAAAACTCTATTATGATTACTTTAAAGGAACTAAAACTTCACAAGCCCTTCAGGCAATTTACAATAGAGGCGGTGTTTTATCAGGCACTTCGGCTGGGAGTATGATTCTTTCACCAATTGTTTTTACTGCTCAAGTCGCATCAATTGATCCATCAACAGCGCTAATGAGTGCTTACTCTAATCAAATAACCCTTGCAGACGATTTCATTACAACTATTGGAGGAAACTTCATTTTCGATACTCATGTGGCAGAACGTGGCCGCTTTGGACGTATTCCAAGTTTTATGGCTACTTGGTATAAGAATAAAACTATTAACGCCATTGGCGTTGGAATCGATGATCACACAGCTCTTTGCGTTGAATCTAATGGAGATGCAGTTGTTTATGGTACAGGTGCTGTTGGATTCTACAAACCCATGGAATCAACTTTACCTTTCGATATTAATGTTTCAATGCTAAAGTCGAGGTATATACAATTTACTCAGGCTATACATGGTTGCACTTTTAATATTAATACACTCGAAATTATAGGTCTTTCAAAAAACATTCACCCCAAAATTATTGAGGAGAGTGGGAGGTATCGTGTTTTTATTAGTGGTACTGATTATCCATCTGATTATGCTTATAACTACTTTGTTAATCAAATTGGCTCAAAGTTGGATCCGATTTTAATTTTTACAGGGAATGATCAAGCCAGAGCAAATGATGTTAAAACATCATTGATGTCAAAAGGTGCCGTAAATGTTGATGTTGCAAAGGCTTTAACGACATATTCTAACGACATTGATTTACAAACTAAAATTGGCAATGCCAAAAAGTTTGTGATAATATCGAACGTGTATTCTGATTTTATAAGTTTTATCAAAGCATCAGGCAATGGTTCTCTTTTGAAACAAAAACTCCTAAGTAACGATATGGTTTCTTTTTTTGTGGGAGATAATGCAAGGTTTGTTGGTAAAACAGTAATTAACAAATATACTGGTGCTGGTTATGCATCCTATAAAGGAGAACTCGAGTTCTTATTAGGGTTGGAAATGTTTAAAACAACAACCATAATTCA
>JBPXJX010000273.1:0-2675 GCA_051715525.1 Bacteroidales bacterium | reverse complement strand
TAACGACAAACTCGTTTTAGATTTAAAATGTTGAATTCTAATCTCAATATTTGAGTTCTCAATACAATTGACCTCTTTACTTAAGCTGAATAAAGATTTTAGCTCGTTGAATTTATGGGTAAACTCCATCATGTTATTCTTTTCAGCAAAACAAATACATATAAAACCTACAATCAAATAAGAGGGTTTACGCACATTGAAAAGGGCTGAAAAATCGATTTAAGGGGTAGTTTTTTGAATACAGGGGTAGAATGAAGCGTAAGCGATATCTTAATTGTACACGTTTCACAATACATTATTCGAGGTGATTGACTAAATTTGAGGTTTGATATTTAATAAATGATAGAAACCCAAAAACCGATACCTGCCTATTTAACCGATAAGGGGAATATTGTTAGGTTAATAATGCTTACGGCACTATTCGCATTAGTATTTATCAATATCTATGCGCCTTTCGGCGTTTCAACATGGTACAATGTAACAAAATGGGAGCTACTAGCCTACTCAAGCCTTGTAATCTTAACAGGAGTTCTAGTTGTTGTTATAAGCCGGATTATAATGTACTGGGTATCAAAAAAATTCACTTTACTACTATGGCATTACTTGATTTGGGTAGCAGCTGAAGCCATTTTTATGGCCATTTTTTATACCCTTTTTGAGAAATTAATTTTAGATGATAAACGATTTGTTGGGGATATATTTCAAGCATCAATTAAGAATACTGGGTTAGTTCTTCTTCTTCCCTATTCCATTCTCTGGCTTTACTTTTCATGGAGAGAGAAAAAAATTCAATTGATTAAACTAACAGAAAACCCAACAATATCGGACATATCAAAAAGTTTGCTCCCGTTCTACGATGAAAAAGGCGAGTTGCGTTTCTCTATCAAGTTGGAGAGTTTTATTTACCTTGAATCTGCCGATAACTATGTAAATATCTACTATCTCGATAAAGATAAAACAACGAGGTTCACGCTCAGAAACACAATAAAGCGTTTAGAAGAATCGCTAGGAAGCGCAGGAATAATACGTTGCCATCGATCCTATATGGTAAATTTCGATAAGGTAAAAGTTCTCCGAAAGGATAAAACAGAACTATGGCTAGAACTTGACGTGCCTAACGCTATTTCTTTACCTGTTTCAAAAACTTACATCGAGAGTGTAATGGAAACATTTACGAAGTTCTGCTTATCGCGCAATGCTTAGATTTACTTTAACTCATTCTCTAACAAATCTTTCAACGACTCCTCGCTAATTCGCTTAGCAATAATCTTCTTCTTGGCATCAAGAACATAGATAACTGGAGTTGAATAGATATCAAATAAGTCTCTGAATTTTGAGTTTTGAGCTGGATCCCATACGTTTATCCAGTTAAGGTTATTTTTATTAATATATTCAACAACCTCGGGTTGATTTCCTTGTGTGTATACAGCATAGATCTCAAGACCTTTTGGTTTAAATGTATCATAAAGCTTCTTAACTTCAGGTGTTACCTTTTTACAATGTGAGCAGTTTGAATCGTAGAAATAAAGAACCGTTATTTTTGCTTTAATATCGCTAAGCTTTTTTATACTCCCAGCAATATCGGGCAACGATAAATCAGGGCATTGACTTCCAATTAAGTTTGGTTTCATGGCTTTTACACGCTGCTGAATACTTTCTACAGTTTTTTTATCGGCCCACCAAGCCTCTCCTGTTAAATAGTACTTTTCTGCAATGGCAACAAAAATGGCATCAAAGCCCATAACATTTGATGTAGCAAACTTATTTCCCAAATGTTGAAGTGTATATTGAAACATATCCTTATTAGGTCGAGTTTTCTCAATAACCTTAAATACCTCAGGGATAATACTATCTGGAACAGGGATAAGCAATTTATCAAAGAATACATTCAACCTTTGCTCCAAAAGGGGAGTTCTTATTAACCTTGAATCTGTTAATGAAATATTATCGAAATAGTGATTTTTATTGTACTGATAACCCATAACCCACTTCAGAGAATCTGCATTTTTTGTATTCGCGGGTAATTTAAAATCAGGCGTTTTAATTGGAATCAACGTTTTTATTATAGCAGCTAGAAAAGAATTTGGATCTTTCTTGATAACCTCATCCCAATAATCATTAACCTTTTTATCTAAATTTTTAATTTTCTCCTGCATTATCTTAACCGAATCAGGTTTAGATGAAACCGTTTTAAACTTTTTCTGATAATCCATCATTAACCTCTGATTATCAACCATAAATCTTTGGTATTCCAAATTCTCAGAATTCTCCTTTGAACCCGAAAAAGAAAGTTTCTCTAATAGATTATTAGCATCTGTTTTAACGCTAAAGCGTTGATTTTTGGTAACAAGTATTTCAAAATAGGTTTTAGTTGGTAAGATTACCAAATAGATACCCTGCCGAAGCGAATCGCCCTGAAATACAGCATAACCTTTGGAATCAACTTTGGCAGTATCCTGTACATACTTTTTATCGCCTAAATGATACCCTAACATAATGGTAGTATCCTTTAAACCATTTATCTGTACTTCAATTTTATAACCCTGAGCACGAGTTATGCTAACAAAACCAATAATAATGATGGTAAGAAGAAAGCTAATTCTTTTCATCGTTTTTGATGTTGAAATTTATTGTTTCGGTTCAAATACTATTCCATTTTATAAAAATCAAAAGTA
>JBPXJX010000272.1:0-1408 GCA_051715525.1 Bacteroidales bacterium | reverse complement strand
TATACTGGAATAGGAATAGAAAAGGAGAAACAGCGAATTATTTTTAAAGAGTTTACCCAAGCAAATGCAAATACTACCCGAAAATATGGGGGAACAGGTTTAGGTCTGGCTATTTCGCAGCGTATTGTTAAAGTTTTGGGTAACGAAATTAAAGTTGAAAGTGAGCTCGGAAAGGGCTCGAGATTTTATTTCACGCTTAAGCTTCGAAAGGCTAACAAAACGGTTAATGACCCAGAAATAAAATTGAAGCAAGAACCAGCCATTGAATTCAGCAGAACCTATAAAGTGCTTATTGTTGAAGATAATGAGATTAACAAGATTATAGCCGAGAAATTTTTAACAAAATGGGGCTTGGAGGTTGATCATGCCGAGAATGGTAAGATTGCAATCGAAATGCATTTAAATAACGATTTTGACTTAATACTAATGGATTTGGAAATGCCTGTAATGAGCGGCTATGAAGCAACAATTGCAATAAGAAAATTGAATGATGATAAAAAGAATAGCATTCCAATAATAGCCCTTACGGCATCGGCAATGCTTGATATACAGAGCAAGATATATAGCCTTGGAATGAATGATTTTATTCTTAAACCATTTGTTCCTAATGATTTACGAAAAAAGTTGGCTCTACACCTTGAAGGATCGAAATAGAGAAGTTTAATATTAAATGGTTACATCATGAGAAATCTTATATTATACACTTTGTGTGCAACTTGCTTTGTTATTCAAAGCAAAAGAGTCATTTCGCAGGATACTTTACCTGAACTTAACAAGAAGGTTATTGAAATTGTAAAGGCTACCATTGGCAAAAAGGTAGATAGAGGTGAATGTTGGGATTTAGCAAATAAAGCGTTGACAGAGATTAAAGCTGATTGGGATTTGCAGTATAAGTACGGAGACCTTGTTAACCATAAAAAAGAGGCTGTATATCCTGGTGATATTATTCAATTTGAGGGAGTAAAAGTTAAATACAAAAAGGGAAATACTACCTATACCGAGTCGATGGACCATCACACTGCTGTTGTATACAGAGTTATTAGTCCAGGTGTTTTTGAGTTGGCGCACCAAAATACGGGTTTTTCGGGCAGAAAAGTTGGTTTAAGCACGCTCGATATATCAACGATTATTAAAGGGAAAATGAGTATTTACAGGCCTGTTAAGAAAAGAAAATAAGCATACTTTAATGTTTAAAATTAATCTATTTCTTTTCTTATTATTGCTTTGTGGGCAAAGCATATATTCTCAAGTAGAGGTTAGTATAAGGGTTAAGCAGGCTATGTCGAGAACTGCTAAACTCAATTTATATTCCCAAGATGGTCTCGAAGAGATTGATTCAACCTTTAGACAAGCTCAGAGCTTTTTCAGGTTTAAGTTACCTGTTGGATACAAGCAAGGTGTTTACAAA
>JBPXJX010000271.1:0-1350 GCA_051715525.1 Bacteroidales bacterium | reverse complement strand
TATCAAAGCTAAAATTTGACATAAATGGTGACGATTTTCGTGAAGGATTAACAGCTATTATATCGGTTAAAGTTGCCGAACCTCAGTTCGAGGGTCAAACAAAAACAAAACTTGGAAACTCTGATGTCAGTTTGGCTGTTGATCAGGCCGTTAGTGAGGCCCTAGCCAACTACCTTGAAGAGAACCCCAAAGATGCAAGAACCATTGTCCAAAAAGTAATTCTTGCAGCTCAGGCTCGTCATGCTGCTCGCAAAGCACGTGAGCTGGTTCAACGCAAGACTGTTCTTTCAGGCTCTGGTTTACCAGGTAAACTTTCAGATTGTTCAGAAAAAGACCCTTCGTTAACCGAGATATACTTTGTTGAGGGTGATTCTGCGGGAGGTACAGCAAAACAAGGTCGTGACAGGAACTTCCAAGCAATACTTCCACTCCGTGGAAAAATTCTGAATGTTGAAAAGGCTATGCAGTATAAGATATTTGAAAATGAAGAAATCAAAAATATCTTTACGGCTCTAGGTGTAAATATTGGCACCGATGATGACAGCAAAGCATTAAACATGACAGGTCTACGCTATCATAAAATCATCATTATGACCGATGCTGACGTTGATGGTAGCCACATTGCAACCCTAATCATGACATTCTTCTTCCGTTACATGACTGAGCTTATTAAAGAAGGACACCTTTATATTGCAACTCCTCCACTTTACTTGGTTAAGAAAGGTAAAGATGAAAGGTATTGCTGGAACGAAGATGATCGTAAACTCGCTGTTGAAGAGATTGGGAAAGGTAAAGATGGGTCGGTTCACATTCAGCGTTACAAAGGCTTGGGAGAGATGAACGCCGAGCAGTTATGGAGTACTACGATGAATCCCGCTACTCGAATTCTAAGGCAAATAACAATCGAAAGCGCTGCTGAAGCAGATAGGATATTCTCGATGCTTATGGGCGATGAAGTTCCACCACGCAGGGAGTTTATTGAAAAACACGCGAAATATGCAAAAATTGATATCTAATTGAAAAATACTAATAATAAAAAAAACGGAGAAACTCCGTTTTTTTTTATTTCCCATTCTCAAGTTTTAATTTTCGATATAAAACGTTAGATGCATCATAAGTCCAAGCAGGGCCATATTCGATACCATTAACATAATATACCCTTCCTGCCACATTTCCGTTAGGGTAATACGTTACCCAAAATCCTTGAATTGCATTATTAATATAAATCCCAGCTAAAACAAGAAAACCTTTCTGATTAAAATACAACCATCTGCCTTCCGATAACCCTTTCCTATAACCACCAATTTGTTTAAGGTTACCATTTGGATGATAAACTATCCATTGACCGTC
>JBPXJX010000270.1:0-6948 GCA_051715525.1 Bacteroidales bacterium | reverse complement strand
TTATCTCCTGCCTCAACATTTTGGGCTGTGGCCGTTAGTTCTTTAAGAAGTGTTATGCTGAGCATACTCATAAATGCTCCAGGAACACCATGCCCTGTACAATCGGCAGTGGCAACAACCAATCTTCCATCGTTAAGTTCCGAAACCCAATAAAAATCGCCACTTACAATGTTCTTTGGTTTATATAGGATAAAATGCTCTTTTAATAATTTCGAAATTGCAGTATCACGGGGAAACACGGCAGACTGAATACGGCTAGCATACCGAATACTATCGGTTATTAACTTTTGTTGATCGGCAATTTGATCGCGTTGGCGAGTAGCCAAATCCCGCTGCGCCTCAATCTCCTGTTTCTGTTCCTGAATTTCCTCCTTTTGAACGGTTAAAACCTGATTTGTCTTTTTCTTCTCCTTATAGTAGTAAAAAATAACTCCTGCAAGCAATAGGGTTAATACAAGCGCAATGGTTGTAAAAACGGTAAACATCTGCTGCCTTTCGAGCTTTGCCTGTTGAACGGCATCGCGCTGTTTAGCTATAAGCTCCTTCTCCTTTTGGCGTTTATCAAAATCGTATTGCATCTCGAGGCGGGCAATCTCACTTGAGTTTATACTATCTTTTAAAGCTGCATACTGGGTTTGGTATTGAAGAGCCTTAGGGTAATTTTTAAGTTTAATCTGCGCCTTTGAAAGGCTTAGGTATGAATCTTTAATTTCAGAAAGCAATCGATGTTTTTGCGCTACCTCCAACCCTTGATCGATATAATATATTCCTTGATAAAGATTATTCTTATTAACCTGTGTTTCTCCAAGATAACGGTAAAGAATTGATAGGTCCAAACTATCATCAACCTGTTTTTTCAGCTCAAGGGCTTTATACAAATCCTTCTCAGCATTTACCATATCGCCCTTCTCAAAGCATATAATACCAAGCGTTAGGTGATTTGCTGCCTGCCCTTGAATATTCTGGTTCCGGGTATTGATCGCCAATACTTTTTGAATATTTTCAATTGCTCTATCAAAAAAACCTAGTTTATGGTAAATGCTCCCAAGCTCAGAAAGAGAAAGGGTTACACCTGTTGAATTTCCTAAACGTTGCTCAATTTCATGGTACTTACTAAGCGCTGGCTCAGCATATTGTTTTGCCTTTTCGTATAAACCTAAGCGTTTAAAAAGTCGTGCAATGCTAAGCGAGGTCCAAGCAACTCCCTCTTTATCATCGAGCTTTTCGTAAATAGCAAGGGCTTCGAGGAAATATTCAATTGATTTTTGGTAGCTCCCAAAAAGGTTATAAACTGAACCTAAATTGCCAAGTGAACGGGCTATCTCTGGCTTGTTATCAAGTTTTTGATTAATTGCAAGTGCCTCTTTGTACGAATCGAATGCTTGTATGTTGTTACTTTTCAACTGGTATACATTCCCTAACCTATTTAAATTTAAAGCAACCCACTCGCTCATGTTATTCCGACGAGCTAACTGAAGCGATTTATTTAAATGCTCAATTGCTAAAACAAAATCATTTCGTCCATAGTAACAATAACCTAAGAGATATTCTGCCTTAACATTATAAAATGCATTATTAAACTTATTTGATAATTCTAACGCCTCCTTCGCAATAATCATAGCTGAATCGAGGTTCGATACTTTTAACTTTTCACATTTATCAAATAGAGAAAGCAACTGTTTTTCTGCCAAACTATCAGAATAAGCGGTAACATTTAATAAAGAAAGAAGACAAACACTGAGAAAAACCTTATAAACTTTCATTTTCAAACAGTTATTAAGAATAGATGAAATTGTTTAAAAGCACCTGTTAAAGTTAGGGTATTACGAATAAAATTTGGAATAATATAGGTAAAAGTTATTAAAAAGAAAATATTCTTATTCAGCTAGCATGAAATGAATTTTATTCTTTTAAAACATTTCGTATTTTTAACCGAATAATAGGGTTAGAAATTGCTAACTTTTCGCAAAATTTTGTGCTATGAAGATTGAGTTTAAGAATATGATAAGAACAAAAATGTTGGTTTATGTTCTTATCACTACCATTTCTGTACTTGGAGTAATTGGCGCTTTTGTAGCATACCGATTAAATAAAATGGCTCTTAGTAATGCCATTTCAATTGCACAAGATGAAGGCCAAAAAACGGCTAATTTGGTTAAGGCCGACCTAGAGCTCGATTTAGGCTTTGCTAGAGCACTTGCAAATTCGCTAAACACTTACTCAAAATACAACAAGGAAAAAATCGACTCAATCTTTACTACAATTCTCAAAAACCTTATTGTTGAAAATCCACGTTACATGACCGTTTGGTGCACACTAGAGTACTCGCTTATTATTAAAGGTTATGATAAAAGTTACGGCCGGAGATCTTATACCTCATTTCTTAAGGACGGTATCCCTCTAATTGAAGAGGAGCAAAAAAATTTAACAGGAGATAATACATCTAGTCCATACTGGATTTCAAAATCAAGCAATATTGAGCAAGTTCTTGACCCTTATGTTTTTCAGCTTGAAGGTAAAGATAGACTTGCAACAACCGTAAGTGTTCCAGTACGGAGAAATGGTACTTTTCAGGGTTTAGGTGGCGTTGATCTTGATTTAAGTAAATTTCAAAAGATAATTGACCAAACTAAACCTTTCCCACAAACAATAGTTTCGCTTTTTTCAAATAATGGAACAGTAATAGCGCACACAAACCAAGAGTTTGTTAAGAAAACTATTCGCGAGATTGCTCCCGAGGAGGATATAGAAAATCAAATTACCGATAAAATAAAGCAAGGAAAAAGCCTTTCATACTACGATGAAAATAATGGTGAAAAACGACTGGTAATCTATACTCCAATTCAAGTTGGTAACACTCCTACTCCTTGGTCGGTTAGCTTATCTATTCCTGTTAATGTAATAATGAGCGAAGCTCGCTCGCTATTACTTAGCGTAACTATAGTTGCATTTTTTGGTATAATTCTTCTAGGTTTTGTGATTTGGCTAATCGCTCGTTCTATTACAGAACCATTACAACGTACTACCGATCTTTTACAAAATCTTGCCCTTGGAGATATTGATAAATCTAAAAAAGTATTCGTTACCAGTGGTGATGAAATTGAAGCGATGGCAAAATCGGTTAGTAAAGTAATTGATGGCCTAAATGTTACCGAAAACTTTGCCCGTGAAATAGGTAAAGGCAATCTCGATGCGCAATATGAACTTCTTGGGGAAAAAGACACTCTTGGTTATTCACTACTTGAGATGCAGAAGAGTTTAAAGAATTCTCAACAAATTGAGGCTGAAAGAAAGATCGAAGAGGAGAAACAGAATTGGACAACAAAAGGGATTGCTATGTTTGGCGATATACTCCGTCAGAATAACGATAACCTTGCAGAACTTTCTTACAACATTATTAAGAATTTAGTTACCTATACATCGTCAATTCAAGGGGGGTTATTTATCATAAACGATAATGACAGAGACAACCCATTAATAGAGATGACAGCTTGCTATGCCTATGATAGACGTAAGTTTATGGATAAGCAAATAGCTATTGGAGAAGGGCTAGTAGGTAGATGTTTTACCGAAGGAAAGCCTATTTTTATGACAGCCATCCCAAAAGACTATATTACAATAACTTCGGGGCTTGGAAAAGAAAACCCTCGATGCTTGCTGCTCGTACCTCTAAAAAACAATGATGATATCTTAGGTGTTATCGAGATAGCAACCTTTAAAGTATACGAAAAGTACCAAATCGAATTTATCGAAAAAGTTGCGGCAAGCATTGCTTCTACCATTTCTAGTGTAAGGATTAATATTCGCACTGCAGAACTTTTAGCAAAGTCACAGCAACAGGCCGAAGAGATGTCAGCACAGGAAGAGGAGATGCGTCAGAACATGGAGGAGCTACAAGCTACACAAGAGGAGATGGAAAGAAAGCGACATGAGCAGGAATTAATTCAGAAAGAACTCCGCGAAGATAAATCGCTTCTCGATTCTCTTCTTCAAAACTCTCCCGATTATATCTACCAAAAGGATATTAACGGCAAGTACGTGCATGTAAGTAACTCAATGCTAGGTTTATTCAACGCTTTTAGCCCCGAAGAGGTTATCGGATTAACCGATTTCGATTTGTTGGATAGAGAACAAGCAGCAAGAACATCCCGAGATGAACAGGATGTTATTAGAACTAAAACGCCTATCATTAATAAGGTTTACGATGTAACTTTTAGCGATGGTGAACATAGAATTGCTGTAACTATTCTTCCATTAGTTGATGAAAACGACAATATCAACGGAGTGCTTGGCGTAACGAAGATTATTACAAATTTGTAACTAAATATTATTCAAAGAAGAAGGGCTATTAAATAGCCCTTCTTTTATTTTGCAAAAGATTTTAATAGACTTATCTCCTCTTTCCAAATCGTTTCATCAGGCGTTTCAAGAATAAGGGGAATATTCTCGAAGCGAGAATCACCCATTATCATTTTAAAAATATCCATACCCAAAAAGCCTTTCCCTAAACTATCGTGCCTATCGACTCGGGTTGCCAACTCCTTTTTAGAATCGTTTATGTGCATCCCTTTAAGGTATTTAAACCCGATAACTGAATCGAACTTGGCAAATGTATCGTTAAAACCCTTTTCGGTTTTAATATCATATCCAGCAGTATATGCATGGCAAGTATCAATACAAACCCCAACTCTAGATTTGTCCTCAACGTTATCAATAATGAGTTTTAGCTGCTCAAAGGTAAACCCAAGGTTACTCCCCTGTCCCGAAGTGTTTTCGATAACAGCAATAACCCCTTTGGTTTTATCGAGAGCAATATTGATACTCTCGGCTATTCGCTTTAAACAGGCTTCGTCGCTTATCTTACCCAATGAGCTACCGGGATGAAAATTTAGCCTATCAAGCCCAAGCTGCTCGCAGCGCTGCATTTCATCAATAAACGCTTCGCGCGATTTTGCAAGACCTTCATCCTCCGGATGGCCAAGGTTTATCAAATAGCTATCGTGAGGTAATATCTGAAAAGGCTGATATCCGTAAAGTTCACAATTCTTTTTAAACTTTGAAATACTATCTTTTGTAAGCGGTGCAGCCTTCCACTGACGCTGATTTTTGGTGAATAATGCAAAAGCGGTTGCTCCTATTTCATGAGCATTTACAGGTGCGTTCTCAACTCCTCCCGATGCGCTAACGTGTGCTCCAATGTATTTCATTTGATATTGTCGGTTTAAACAAAACTACAAATATTTTAGATGATATAATAACATCAAATGATTGCTAATGTTTTCAAAACAAATAGTTATCGATGTATCTTTGCAAAAAGCAACAGCTATGACTCACGATATATCTGGTAAATGGAAATTCACCGAGGAGTTTGAATGCGGAACCGATGAGGGTTATGCATATTTAACTCAGGATGGTGAAGAAATCAATGGGTTTTTAGAGTATAAAGAGGTAATTGAGGATGAGAAGCCTTTTATGGTTAAGCAGGTGGTTTCGGGCACCATTCGCAACAACCAAATAAACCTAAAAGGAATTGTTGTAACCTCTACTGATGGTTTGCCAATTGCCGATTACAACCTCGACACAATGGCTGGAACCCTAACCCACGAGGGCAAAATTGTTGGGCACAGCTTCGATAGCGAAGATATTTGTGGGGTTTTTGTACTTTGTCGAGAATAAAAAAGAGGCATAAAAAATTGTGCCTCTTCATTTCTAAATTATAATCTTTATTTATCGGGATAATTCTTTGGATCTAATGCTTTAAAATTCCACTGCCTTAGGAATATCGATACTTTTTTAGGATCGTACCCTTTATCCAACTCTAAAAAGCCTGAATCTTGGGTGTGAAGAAGCTTTCCACTACCATCTAAAACTAGAAAAACAGGGAAACCAAATCTTTGGGGATTTTGATATGTTTTTAAAACATCAAGGTTTTTATTCTCCTTGCTATAGTTCAAAAGGACATAAACATAGTCAGCCTTAATTAGCGAGTCGATTTTAGGATCGGTTGAAGCCATTTTATGAAACTTCAAGCACCATGAACACCAATTACCACCAACTTGAACTAGAACATGCTTATTTTCAGCTTTTGCTTTAGCTATAGCATTCTTTAAATCGGCTTTTGCATCGGCATTTGGGTTGTATGGTTTTTCCTGAGCAAAAACAATGACTGCAGCAAGCAAAAGTGTAAACGTAATAATCGATTTCTTCATATTTCAAATTATTTAGTTAGAACAATAGTTTCTATCACATTAAACTACAAAATTAGCGTAAGGTTTAATTTATCCCCAAAATAAAAGAGGTGCCTCATGACAGGAGCACCTCTTTAAACAGATTCAGCGTTATAAAATTGCTAACGCATCAAATGATAGGTAGAAACCTATTGCTTAATAACCTTCAAAGTATGATTCTTAAAGCCATCATTAACAACTACAACATAAATACCATTATTGTAGCTAGATAGATCGATTTCATTCGAAGTTTGGTCATTTGGTCTAGAGTAAACCTTAGCACCAGTTATTGAATAAACGTTGATTGATTTAATCTCCCTATCGCTTTGGATTGTTAATTTTCCAGTTGTTGGATTTGGGAATGCACTAATAGTAAAGTTAGTTTCCATTTCCTGTTCAGTTGCTTGAGGAGCAGCAGAACCAGCGATTGTTAACCTAACATTTGGACGATAGCTTGTAACAGTTCCTGTTCCTGTTGGAGCAGTATTATCAGCTCTAATATACATATGCTTACTAGTTGCAGAAGTATAACGAACTGCTGGGCCAGTGCTTGAGCCAGCGCCTGTTCCACCATAGTTAGTTTCAACTAAAACCATAAGGTTATTGCTACCACCGGTAAAGTTGAATGGAGTTGTCAAAGTGAATGCCTTCCAAGTATTTGCTGTTGTTCCAGCCATTGTTCCGCTATAAACTAAAGTGGCACCTGAAATTGAAGTTGACA
>JBPXJX010000269.1:0-3723 GCA_051715525.1 Bacteroidales bacterium | reverse complement strand
TAAAGGCAGCGTATAACAATCTATATAAACAATTAAATGTTTGTAATTGAAGAATATTAGAACAAAATTGAAATTACAACTATCATAGATTGCATCAATATAGTCTATTACAAACCATACGTTGGGAAATATAGCAAATGAAGTAATGATTAAATTAAGAAATAAAATATTCAGGTTATAAACAACATTAACATATCTCTTTTAACAGAATTTCACTAAAATAATTTTACATTCTGAAAACATTTTATCAATCTTTGCGTTTAACATCGTAATGAAAAGAATTCTATCCATACTATTCGCTTCGCTGATTCTCGTTTCGGGGATGCACCTCTCTTTTGCCACTCATTACTGTGGTGGAAAGGAAGCGGCATCTAAGATATCTTTTAGCGAGCAGAAGGCGAGTTGTGGGATGGAAACTGGGCATGATAAATGCCCAATTCATAGCAAGAATCAAGTTGATAACGATTGCTGCAAGGATGTAGTATCCGTTTACTCCATTGAGAAAAACTACAGTCCTACCACTTTTGAATTCAAGCAATTCTCATTAAACGGATTACACGTTTTCATCGTACCTGCTTCAATTGAAAGTTTAGCAGAGAGTTCATCTCTTTTATATACAAATGCCAGTCCCCCTGACAATCTAAAGGCTAGTGAAGTAAGCCTAGCCAGCATTTGTGTTTTTCGTATCTGATACCTTTCGTTTTATTGAATTTTAGCAAACTCATTACTTGATGAGATTGCTAAACGCATTTCTATTCAATAATTTTCTGTATCAACAATTTAATTTTTACTACAATGAAAACGTTTAGTTTCACCTACATACTTGCTATTGTAGTAAGTCTTTCATTTACTACAAATGCACAGGACAATAGAAACAGCCTAAAAAACCAAAGCGGTGTTTATAAGTCATTCTCTGATTTTCAAGCAATGAAACTTGATTTATCGGTTGATGTTACCAAGGAAAAGCATAAAATCAGAGTTCATGATTTTATTAATAAGTCAGAAATTGATGTTATCCATAACGACAAAAAGTACACGTTCAATAAAAAGGATATTTATGGAATTCGAGACGTTAAGGGGGATGATTACAGGTTCTTTAATGACTTAGAATACCAAATAGTACAGGTTGACACCATTTATATCTATACTAAATCCAAAGACATAAATTCAAGTAATGGCAAGAACAGGCAAACAAAGCATGTAACTGAATACTTCTTTAGTAAGACAGGAGATTCTGAAATATATGCATTAACAGCTGAGAATATTAAAAATGCATTTCCAGATGACCATAAAATGCATGATGGTCTGGACATGATGTTTAAGAGTGAAACAGATTTAACTCAGTACGACCAGTTTCACAAGACTTTTAAGATTGTAAGATTCTTGAATGGGAAAATGAAGTGAAAAACATAAGTATTAACTTAATCAAATAATAATTGTATGAAAAGGACACTAATCTTAGTTTCATTAGCTACAACATTACTGTTCGTGGCTTGTAAGAAGGATGGTATGATGAACGATACGCTAGGGGTAGATACCAAGAAGTATCAAAAGAGCCTAAGTATAGACTACTCTAACGCATTGGTAAATCATAATGCATTGAATTCTTCAACTGTTTCGACAACAGACCACAATGCACATCATGGTGGTTCGAGCACAACAACTACAACAATTGATACATCATACTTCAAGATGATGTTCAACAAGAATGACAGCCTGTTTTCAGAAGACTTCTACAAGTTTTGCATCGATATGATGCAGAATAGCGGCATGATGGGAACATCCAACGGGATGATGGGAAGTAATGGAGGCATGATGGGTGGAAGCGGTGGAATGATGAATGGAACTACAATGGGGAGCATGACCGATATGAATGCGATGATGAGCTATATGGATAGCCTGCATAGTTCAACACAAACCATGATGAATCCCGATTACATGAGAGCTGATAGTTTAATGCATAACCAGATGACCCAATGCAAGATGATGATTACACAAACGGATAGCATTGAGAATACCTTCAAAATGATGCAATCATTAAGGCTAACTCATCGTATGGTACATGGTGATTAAAATCACTAATAATCAGTCGAAAAAACAATAAATAATGAACGTTTAAAATGAAAAAAAACATAATTCTCTTAGCGGTTATAATCGCTGTGATAATCGGATTGAGTTCATGTGCAAGCACATCGCATTCTCACGGTTCAAACAGTAAACAACGTAGTGGTGGCTGTCATTAAAACTTAACTAATTAGGTTAAAAATATGGGAAACAGGTTTATTTGCCTTATAACAATAGTTGCGGTTTTAACAGTATCAAATCAGGTATTCGCACAGTGTGGCGGTGGACATAACCATAGTGGTAACTCCAGCAGTACAAACCACCAGAACCATGATGGCGGTACTAGCAATGTAAATCACCAAAACCACCCCAATGGTTTAACTTCCATTAAGGTCTATGGTAAATGCGAGATGTGTAAGGTTCGGATTGAGAAAGCTGCACTTAGTGTAAAAGGGGTGAAATGGGCAAATTGGGATGTTAACTCAAAAATACTACAGATTGATATGAGGGCGAGTGTTGATATTGCAAATGTTTATAAGGCTATTGCAATGGCTGGTCACGATACCGATGAGTTCAAGGTGGTTGATAAGCTATACAATGCTCTGCCAGATTGCTGTAGGTATCGTAAAGTCGACAAAGACTCTTAACAGACTTCAACCATGAAAAAGTTAATGATAACACTAGCAATTGTAATTTTCTTTTCGATGGTTGTCTATGCATTGTTGTGTGCAGTATATACAAGTAATCATGTTTATACAATCCGAATTTTGAACACTTGCGCTATTTCCAATGCAAACAGTCAAATTGATACTTTGAGTTGTTCAAAATGTGACACTGCATTAAACAAGAAAGCTAATTTCTAACAAAACACTTTTAAAAAACCATAAAAACACAAGAATATGAAAACAATAAAATTTCTAGCAATTTCAGTAATTGCATTATTCATAAGCAATAACATTGCTGCTCAAACTCACGACCATAGTCAACATCAAATGGCTAAGGATAAAACTGAAAGTTTTAAAGTAGAAGGTAAATGTGGCATGTGTAAGTCCAAAATTGAGAAAGCAGCAAAAATTGAAGGTGTAACCAAGGTAGAGTGGGATGCCGATAAGCAACTCCTAACCGTAACCTATATGCCCGATATGGTTAAAATTGATGATATGCAAAAGAAGGTTGCTGCTGTGGGTTACGATACCGAAAAGTTTAAAGCTGAAGATAAAATTTATGATAAACTCCCTGGTTGCTGCAAGTATCGCAAATAGTAACTCAAACTTCTAAAAAAAAACTGGTTATGAAGAAATATATTGTTTCCCTAGTGTTGGTAATATCAATCTCAACAATGGCATACATCTATTTTAGAAACATCAATAAAACAAAAGATGTAAAGGATTATGAATATACATTGCGAATAAAAGATAACTGCTGTAAACCAGCAGACACAGTCCAAAACAAATCTGTGGGTTGTCCATATCTCGACTCAATAAAAACGAAAAGAACAGCTTGTAAACACTAACAGTATTCGTATAAAAAGGCTGATAGTCCATTAGCTGCACTATTAGGTTAGTTAGGTTAGTAATAGTTTTCATTGGAAGCACGCTAGAAACCTTATACTAAACCTTAATGTGGCTTGAAATGTGGTGGAAAATGATAAGATCGGAA
>JBPXJX010000268.1:0-13242 GCA_051715525.1 Bacteroidales bacterium | reverse complement strand
AATTATTGAAATTATGTAGTAAATTTTATTTTTCATATGATAGGCAAATTATGCTCTTTAATGGTTAAAAACTATCTGTAAGGCAATCCTGCAGCGGGTTTAACACGTCCGAAAACAATATTTGTTCCAATCCTAATATTCATATTTGTAGTATAGTTCGGATTTATTAATGGGTATATATTATCTGTTACAATATAAATTTGTACTGGTCCCGGTTTTATCACTAAACCAAAGCCTAAGTTTTGTATTGTTTTTTGGTTATACGACATGGTTGCAATGATATTTAGGAAACGCCCCAAACCTTGCTGAACTCCAACAGAAAAAGCAGGATATAGCTTGTTATTATAAACTCCCGATGCCGAGAAGCTCACAACGGTCCTTCGGAATAGGTTATAGTTTACCGAGAGGTTAAATTTTGGGTTTAAGTAAGTTGTATAAGCTTTATTTAAAGTATCCCTATTGAAATCATTAAGGATAGTATCAACTATTGTATTAGGATCAAGATCTTTTCCGTTAAGATAATCGCTAAGAATATCGATACCTGAAAAGCGGCTATTTCCTTTTAGGTTATAGTTTGTTACGCTATCCTTCCAGTGAATAAATCCTAAATCGTAAAAAGATGCGGAGAATCTAAGCCTGTCGGTCATTTTGTAGGTGACCCCAGCGCTAAGCGCAAAACCTCTATTTTTAAAACTTGTGAGGTAATTAGTAATATAATTGGCATCGCTAAACTGATCGAAATCGGGTTTTCCATCTCCATCCATTGGTACACCAGCAATATTTAGGCTAGCATCAGAGTTAATGGTTTGACTAAAGTTAAGGGTGTCTACAACCATGTTTAATGTTTTCGGATTAAATTGTGTGTTAGCTAAGCCTTGAAGCAAGCTCACCCTTCCACCAAAAATCCAACGATTGTACTCAAGTGACATTCCATAGCTGAACTCGTTGTAAACAGTAGCGTCAAGTTTAAGGTTGCTTAAATCGACGTTTTTACCTATTAACGAAACGTTGGCTGTTGCTAACTCAAAAAACTCTTTTGGGTATTGAAAATCTATGTTAACATTAGTTCTAGCACCAAACCAGTAAAATCCATTTCGGATTTTTAGTCTTATATGAAACAGATCAACGGAGGTGCCTGAGTGAAGTATATTCTTATCCGATAGTTCATCTAAGAATTTGTCTCTATTAAACTGTAGAGTTGTACCATCCATTTCATACACCTTCCCAGGGCGGAATCCATTTGAAATAAACTGAGTATAAAATGATGATTGGCCAGGCAAACCTAAGCTAAATGTGTGTTCTGGAATTACGGTTGGATTTATGTACGACGATTGAAAAACATCGCGTAAAAATGGCAGGGTAAGCTCTGATTGAGCACTAGCTCCATAGGCTAACCCTATTCCAAGAATAAGAGTAAAGAGTTTTTTCACTTTTAGTCAGTTTAGGGTTATATGTCTACTGTACCATTTATTTCTATCTGCATCATCAGTGCAAGAGAGTTGGTTGATAATATCTTAATATTTTGGTGATCGCTACCACCAGTTGAGAATTTTATTGCTATAACCATATCTTGTGATTGGCTAATTTGGTCATACTTTGCCTTATCAATAGTAATATAAGAGTAGGCCTCTTTTGGAGCCGATGTTTCACCTGTTATTGGATCAACATCAGAACTTTGAATAAGTCTTGTTTCGCCTTCATCAAATAGGGTTGCAATTTTGATACCACTTGCATCGAGGAATTCAAACTGAATGAAAAGGTTAATAGGCATACTATTAGTAAACTTGAATTTAAACTTAACCTTTGCATCGGTCATCTTAAGATCTTCTTTTAAATCTGGCCAATCCATATTCCGAATGGTATCGCCAATCAAATTAGTGACAACATATCCCGAAAGGGGAATCTCGATATCGGAGATGAGTTGAAATTTGCTATCACTACGAACGAAATAGTCGTGACTTGCATCTAAAGCATTACCAATGTTAAAGGTTGCACCTGAAAAGCTCATTGATTTTGGTGCAATATCGAATAAATCTTCAACATTCGAGTTTGTAGATGTTAACTGAAGTTTTGTGGTATCGCTTAGTTTTGAGTTTGTTGCATATTTTAAAATATTTTCAGAACCAATAAGTAAGTCGTTTGGATTTGTGGGTCCCTCGTGAGAAACTAAAACTTTGTCACCAATTCTATTTTCCACTTCAAACTTAGCAAATTGAACGCTAGATGGAAATCCAAAACTATTTACGAAGTTTAATTTAAACTTTGGTTCCGAGAAATGTTGCTCAGCAAGAATAGTTGATTCAAAGATGCCAATATCATAGCTCTGATCGGGTGCATTATAGGTATAGGTTAGCTTACCTGTTATTTTTTGATTGGTGCTACTCATCGATAGCTGAATTCCGAGGCTGCCAGCCAGATTTGGGCTACCGCTAGATGTTATAGTTGCTGTAACAGAAAATTTAATGGAATTGTAAGTGCTAGGTAGTTCTAGTAAGTCGAGGTAATACCCGTTTAGTGGTTGAGTATACGTTTTCGATTCTGATGAATTAAGGGTAATTGGAATTACCATCGAAACGTTGGATGCATTTTTTAGAGAGGTTAAAGTTATATTTCCACTAATGCTATGGCTGTATGTATTCACTAAACTAAGTTGAATGGTACCATCGTTGTAATCGATACGCTTTAATTCGGCTCCAGGTATAGCATCATATGATTGGCTCAATGGCACAGTAAGTGGCCCAACACTAGTAAAACCTGGGGCTAGTGCTCCAAACGAAAAGGTTTGGCTGGGGAGTGCTACAGTTCCAATTGGAAATAGGTCTGATGCTAGCCCTATATCAACAGTGTCGCGAAAAGAGATGAAGTATAAGTCACTCCCAGGATATTCCTCAATTACAGAATTTGCACCTGTTTTACCAGCTAATTCAGCAAATGTTATTTTAGAATCCATAATTTGGAACACAAACTTGGATTGGAATGGATCTATATCAATCTTTTCTACATTCGGAAAATCGTAACAGGCTGTTAAGCCTATAAGTAGAGTAAGAAACCATTTTGAGTTTTTGGTTTTCATAATATGTAAATTTAGACTGTTCGATGTTTATACGAAAATTGAACGAAAAAGATTAAAATTTAAAAGTACGGCTTTAATTTTTGCTTCTCAATTTTATATCGAAAATAATAAAAATAAAGAGGAGGGCTATATAACCCTCCTCTTTATTAATTTTTTTGATTAATAACTCCTAATAGAATTTGGAACGCTTATCCTTTATTTCAGCATTTTTCTTTAATGCTTCATATGCTTCATAGTAGGCACGTGATCCGAACATGTTAGTCAATCTTGACTTTTCCATATTTAAATCGCCAGCTTCTTTATTTTTAGCAGTTACTGCTAAAACGTAAACTCCTGAGTTACCAACAATTGGTCCAACAACTTTTCCTTCCGATGAAGTAGCTGCAGCAGCAATAACGTTGGGTTCAAATCCTGCATTTGGGATTTGGTATGAACTATATGAAACGCCCAAAGCTTGTTCTGATTTTGATCCAAGGTTTTGAGCAATAGTTTCAATACTCATTGATGCTTTCATTGCATTTTTAACTTTCTCAGAAAGCAGTTCACCTTTTTTCTCACGAATAACTTTAACCTTAATTTCTTCTGTAACCTGAGAAAGTGGGGCAATTCCTTCTTCACGAGCAACTGTTAAGCTAGCAACAACAAAGTTTTCTCCGAGTTCGAATACATCAGAAACTTCGCCAACTTTCGATTTGAAAGCCCAACGAACTATTTCTCTTGGGTGCTCAAGACCTGCTATGTTACGATCATTTTCCAAAAGGTTATTTGCAAGGCGTTTAGTATACTTTTTACTATCGGCAGCCTTTGTAAAAGCAGCATTCGTTCTATTATTCCCTGCAAATTGTGAGGCTTCAGAGTAGATATTTTGGATTGTTTTTGAACTAGCTATAATATTTCTTTCAACAACTGCTACTTGAACTTTCTTTGCATCCTTACCTTTATCAATAACATTGATGATATGGTAACCAAATTGGGTTTCAACCAAAGTATATTCGCCTTTTTTACCATTAAAGCAAGCATCGTTAAAAGGTTTAACCATTTGACCTTCTTTAAACCAACCTAAGTTGCCGCCTTTATCTTTTGAACCAGGATCACTAGAGTATTCTTTGGCTAACCGCTCAAAACTACCTCCTTTTTTAAGTACTGCTAACAAGCTGTCAGCTTTTACTTTTGCTGCAGCAACAGCTTCTTGCGATTTAACTGAAGGAGATATAAGAATATGACGAGCTTTTACAGAGTCAGGGGTATAGTTAATTTCAGCAAGTCGAACAAGTTTCATGCTCTTTCCATCGGCAATAGGGCCAATCATATCTCCAACTTTTGCTACAAAAGCCCAATCGTTATACTCTTTAGGGAGTTCACCTTGTTTATAGTTTTTACTATCGAATGGTGAGTCGGAGTTAAGGGTTGCGTATTGTTTTGGATCTGGGGCATTTTGAAACTCTGACTTAACTTTATTTATCCATTGCTCAGCGGCAAGTTTATCATCTTCAGATGGTACAATTGGGAATACAACATACTCAATATCTCTCGATGCTTTTTGTTCATAATCCTGCTTATGAGTATCATAGTATTTCTCAATATCTGATTGCTCGTATTTCACTGATGCATCGTCAGCAGATGAATAAGGAACGCTTGTGTAAGTGAAATCAACCCTTTCGGTTCTTTCGTTTAGCGCCTTTTTTGATTCTAAACTTGTGGAGTATAAACCCTTACGCACAAGGTTGGTATATTTAGTGAAGATCCGCTCGGTTTTGATCTCATTTTCTACGTATAGCCACATCACTTTTTGACGGCCAGAAGGGTCAGCATCCATATTTTTTAGGAATTGAATAATGGCTGCTTTATTTATCTCACCAGTTTGGGGATTGCCAAAAAGCTGCTGAATCATTGGATGTATGTTGCGGCCTTGAACCATATCAAAAAGTTCATCGGAATGAATAGCCAAGCCTAATTTTTCATATTGCTCATCCATAACACCTTCTCTCACCACTTGCTGCCAAACTTGTTCGCGCAAGCCTTCTGAAGTTTGCTCATCGAGCGTAGTTTTTCCTGAGAAAAGTTTGTTAATCTCGTAAATTTCCTCAACTTTTCCTTGGTAAAGCTGATAGGGAACAGATTTTCCCGCAATTTTTGCGATTTCGTGTTCTGAGTTAGCAAATATCGATTTCCCGGGTTTAACAAAATCACCTAGGATAAATGAAAATAGTGCTATTCCAATTACTACCGCCAAAAGGATACCTGCTTTGTTCCTTAATTTCTCTAGTGTAGCCATAATTCTTATTTAGTTCTCTTTAGTATTTCAAATTTTTGAAGCTACGAATATAGCAAAATTAGTTTTTGACTTTTAAAAGTCGCACTTCAAATTTTAAAAAAATAGATGATTTTCTTATAAATGGATGGTAAAAACCTAATCCCTTAGCCTTTTTGATCTTCGGAATAAATACATAAAAAATGAAATGAAACCTAAAAGAAGAAAAATGTAGTTTGACTCAATCTTTGGGAAAAGGATTGTATATAAAGCAATAATCACACAAAGGATTGAAAGAATAAGCCATGTAATTTCTAGGATGAATGCAAGTTTTCTCATTTAATTGAATCGGTTTTTTCATTAACATAGTAGTAGCTAATCGGTTTTTTAATTTCCCAACTATTAAACGATTCATCTGAAATAAACCCTTGTCCATATTGTACCCCATCAACAGTTGTTATCTTAACCATATCATCGCTGTATATGGTTTTCTTTTTCTGATCCCAGAATAGATGCTCGGTGTTAAGGGTTTCACCTTTACTATTCTTTGCAACGACATTATTACTTGCTGACCAAAGGCCTTTATAATCGTAATTAATGGCGTATTTTGCAGTAAGTTCCGATTCAATAACCATTGAATCGTTAAAGGTATAAACGGTTATCCCCTCGGGGAACTCATTGTATGGTTCTTGTGTGTTTTGATATATTTTAGTTATTGGAGCAAGAATTTTGAGTTTAACTAGGCCACTTTCAGTATAAATAATTTCTGATTGCTTTGCAATTACTGTTGCATTCTCATCATGATCATTCAACGCATTTATTTGCTCCAAGTCTGCAGTACATGCTGCAAAAAAGCATCCAAAAAGCGGGAGTAACCAAATATTTTTCAATGCTGTTTTCACTTCACGAAAACAAATTATTCAACCTTAATGAATTGGTAATATTTAATTATATTTTCTACGGATAAACCAGAAATCGTAAAATGTTAAGCTGATGCTTAAGATTCCAAATTTTTCTTTTATTAAGCCGTAATCTGTTGTGCCCCTACTACCAAACTCGTATGAAACATTAAACTTCGTATTATTTCTAAAAGGAAAGCCTAACCCCGCACTTAATGCAAACTCGTTTATCTGGTGGCCATCAAACTTCATGTAAGTGTTCGAGTAATGAGCACCACATCGATAGCTAATTCGCTTAAAATAATTTTTTAGATCATAGCGATTAGGAATGAACTCTAAACCAAATCGATAGGTTTTTGAATTGGTTAATGGTTGTTTTACGTTTAGAAATGTAGAGTTCGACCAATTTTGAGTTGAGAATTCAATTGATGTAAACAGTTTATTATAATAGCTAAAGCCTACACCAATACTTAGGTTGCGTGGAACGTTAATATACCCAGAGGTACTATCCACATGAGAAATAGTATCACTATATGAGCCTGATTGCCATTGATCAAAGATTACTTGTTTTGCATTCAGGTCTGTTTCATTCTCTATGGTTGCACCAAAGGTAAGGAACTTATTTTTGTCCTCGCTAAGGAATAAATTGTATTGAGCTCCAAAACTCAATGCAATATCATGAATTACAACACTTTTTTCTTGAATTAAATTTAAGAAATCAGATTTATCCTCTGGAAACTCAATACTATTCTTGTAGTTCAAACTCCCAAAGTAGTAAGATAGGTTAAAACCTACAGATAAATTCTTAATCGGTTTAAAAGCATTCCCCCAGAAGGCTTGGTTTAACCCCCCGCTACCGCTATTATAATATTTAATACGTCCAATAGTACTAAGAATATTTAGGTCTGTTTCGTATCGTTTAATCTTATACCCAACTTGACTGTAGGGAACAAGACCTAAGCTGGATCCCCACCACTTAGTGATTGGGAAAGAAATTGCAATGTGATGAATTCCTCCAAACCCATTTTTAACCGATTGATCCTGGGATTCTAACGTTGTTGCCCCAGTTTCAAATCCAAAATCAAGAATGAAAGACATTGTATCTTGAGCAGAATAGGATGCAGGATTTAAATAGTTTATCCCGTAAGGGTTGCGAACGGCCTGAGAAATACCGCCCATTGCTTTGGTTGCTGCAAAACCTCGAGTAGGAATCTGACCCACTCCATAACGTGAGTAAGGAGAATATGTGCTGAGACTTTGTGCTTGAGCAAAAATTGAAAATATAATTAATGCGCTTGTAAATAAAGATTTTTTAACGTTTTGCATTGAATTCAAGTATTCGGTTTAAGCCTATTATTACTAAATTTTGAACCACAAAGATGCTATTTTTTAACTTATTAACAAAGAAATTAGCATCACCCCCAGTGAAAACAACATTTATATTGGGGAACTCCTCCTTATAACGATTGATAAAGTATTCTATTTCACCAACAACTCCATTTAAAACACCAGATTCAATACATTCAGCTGTGCTAGCGCCTACAATAAAATTATTAAGGGTGCTTGTAACTAAGGGTAAGTTTGCGGTATGCTGGTTTAGAGATTTGTAACGTAGTGCAATACCTGGCGATATTGCTCCACCAAGGTATTGAGCCTTACTTGTTACTAGATCGTAAGTTATAGCCGTTCCGCAGTCAATTACTAATAAATCCTCAATAGGGTATAAATAATTTGCCCCTACAGCTGCCGCAATTCTATCACGGCCAAGTGTTTCGGGGGTTTTATATTGATTTGAAATAGGTAAAGGAGTCTTATGATCAAGTTCAATTATCGGCAGATTAGGATTAAATGCATTCAGCAGATCATCATCTTTTTTACCTACAGCCGATATAATACCCTTTTCAGGAGAATATTTTGATATAATCTCTTTTAAAGATTTTACTTTGAGTTCCTCGAACCGATCAGCAAATACAAGATTATCGCCATCAGTAATGGCTACTTTTGCGAATGTATTTCCTATGTCGATGATTAGATTCATCAAGTATTTTATTCCAATTTGTTCAGCTAGTTACTAATTTGTTGTAATAGTTTGATAGCCTCATCGATATTTTCAACTTTTTTAACAGTCAACGATAGGCGATCTTTGGCCTCTTTGAGCTGGAAGAAATTCTGATGCGATTGAGTGTAACCAATAATTTTAGTAAAAGTGTCGGAGCGGTAAAATGGCGAAAGCTGGTTCGAAATGAAGTACCCCACAAGTGTTTGATTTTTTAACACAACTTTTTCCATTCCCAATTCAATTGCCAACCAACGTAAGCGAACAACATTAAGGAGTTCTTTAGATTGTTCAGGTAATGTCCCAAAACGATCTTCTAAGCGTTCTTTGAATTTTTCGAGATCCTCTGGTCGTTGAATGATATCCAATTCGCGGTAAAGCCTCATCCTTTCGGGCACGCTGTTAACATATGAGTCGGGGAGGAGGAGCTCAAGGTCTGTTTCAATATGGCAGTCAACATTTGCAGGTTTCCAAACATTTTCATGAACCTCGTTCTCGGGTTCAAATAGATCTTTGAAGTCTGTTTCTTTTAATTCCTGTATGGCTTCGTCAAGAATACGATGATAGGTTTCAAAGCCAATATCGGCAATAAATCCGCTCTGCTCACCTCCAAGCAAGTTTCCAGCACCTCTAATATCCAAATCCTGCATGGCAATGCTGAAACCGCTTCCTAAATCAGAGAATTCTTCAATTGCCTTAAGTCTTCTTCGAGCATCATTGGTGAGGCTTTCGAGTTCAGGGGTAATCAAATAGCAGAAGGCTTTTTTATTTGAACGGCCAACCCTTCCGCGAAGCTGATGTAAATCGCTAAGTCCAAAGGATTGGGCGTTATTGATAATAATGGTGTTAGCATTTGAAATATCGAGCCCTGATTCAATAATTGATGTAGCGATAAGCACATCAAAATCTCCGCTGATGAAATCGAGCATTGTCTTTTCGAGTTTGGCTGGCTCCATCTGCCCATGGGCAACTATCGATTTTACCTGTGGGCATAATTTATGGATCATCGCCTGAACTTCAACTATATTTTGTACTCGATTATGTACAAAGAAAACTTGACCACCACGTGAAACTTCATACTCAATCGCTTCTTTTATAATTTGAGAGCTGAACACATGCAGTTCGGTTGATATAGGATGCCTGTTTGGTGGAGGTGTGTTGATGATTGATAAGTCGCGAGCACCCATTAGCGAGAACTGTAGCGTTCTTGGAATAGGTGTTGCAGTTAATGTTAGCGTGTCAACATTAACTCTTAGCTGCTTTAGCTTCTCTTTTGCCGAAACGCCAAATTTTTGCTCCTCATCTACAATCAAAAGGCCCAAATCTTTGAACTTTAGGCTATCCTTGATTAAGGCATGGGTTCCAATTAGGATATCAATTTTGCCCTCTTGAACTTTTTGTACAATCTCCTTTTGCGATTTAGCCGTTTTCATTCGGCTTATAAACTCAATATTACAAGGAAAATCCTTTAACCGCGATTTGAACGTTTGATAGTGCTGCAAAGCAAGGATTGTGGTAGGAACAAGTACCGCAACCTGTTTACTATCAGCAACTGCTTTGAACGCAGCACGAACAGCAATTTCGGTTTTACCAAACCCAACATCTCCGCACACAAGCCTATCCATAGGAATCTTCGATTCCATATCTTCTTTTACAGCCCTAGTTGCCTTTTCCTGATCGGGTGTATCTTCAAAAATAAACGAAGCTTCAAGTTCTTGCTGCATGTAAGTATCTGGAGAAAACGGGAAACCATGTTCTGCCTTGCGCTTTGCGTAAAGCGCTATTAAATCCTTGGCAATGTCCTTAATCTTTCGCTTAGTGTTTTGCTTAAGCTTTTGCCAAGCTCCGCTACCTAATTTGTAAACTTTTGGTGCTTCTGAGTCTTTCCCTCGGTACTTTGATATTCGGTGTAGGTTATGAATGTTAACGAACAGCGTATCACTATCCTGATAAATTAGCCGAACAGCCTCTTGCTTATTCCCATTAACATCAGTTTTTACTAGACCGCCAAAAACACCAATCCCATGATCGATATGTACTACATAGTCGCCCACCTTTAGGTTTACCAATTCCTGTATCGATAGGGCATCTTTCCTATTGAACTCGTGCTTAAGGGTGAATTTATGGTATCTGTCGAATAGCTGATGATCGGTGAATACACAAATCTTTAGAGCATGATCGATGAACCCCTCATGGATTGTATGCTGTATTGGTTGAAAGGTAATCTGTTTGCTAAAACCCTCGAAGATTCCCGAAAGCCTTTCAAACTGCATATGATTATCAGCAAGTATGAATGTTTTGTAACCTTTAAGCGTGCTCTCCTCGATATTCTCAGCAATCTGCTCAAAGTTTTTATGGAATAATGGTTGTGGTGAACAATCAAAGGTTATATTATGATCGGGTTTAAATAGATGTTTTAGCCCAAATTCAACTGCTCCAGATTCCTTGATATGGTCAAAGAGTTCTCTTCCGCTAGCAAATTTCGATTCAGCATTTGGCTCATCAGTCGATTGAACATGCTCAAAAAGCTCGTTCATTCGGCCAATGGCAACATCACCATTTTTTATCCAAATCGAGGTAGATTTTGGTAGAGCCTGGGTCAGGAAAGTTCTTGTTTCATCATCATTCCCTGAGTGCATATTAGGGATAATGGTGATTTCATCAAGTTGCTCGCGTGAGAGCTGATCTTCCACATCAAAAACTCTAATGGATTCTACTTCATCTCCAAAAAAGTCGACCCGGTAAGGGTTTGCTGCCGAGAATGAGAAAATATCAACAATGCTTCCTCTTAACGAGTATTGCCCTGGTTCGTAAACAAATTCAATCCTCTCAAATCCATACTCTTCGAGTAGTTCGACAATAAAGGTTGGGGATATCTTCTCGCTTCGCTTTATAATTAGGGTATTCTTTTCAAGATTCTCAATGGTAACAACCTTCTCTACCAAAGCATCAGGATAGGTTACAATGGCTATTCCCTGATTTGGGTTATGATGCAACCTGGGTAATAGGTTTAGCACATCTGTGCGCTGAATTACTGCCTCAGCAAGGGGTTGGCCATACTGCACCGACCGCTTGTATGACGATGGAAAGAAGAAAGCCTTCTCTGGGGTGATGATATTGGCTATATCATTGAAAAAATATGCAGCTTCCTCTTTATCGCCTAGAATGAATATGAAAGGTCTATTGAGTTTACTAATACATGCCGAAGCAACAAATCCAATCGATGAGCCAGCTAAGCCTTTAAGGAAAGTATTAGAATTTTGCCCTTTTGTGATAAAATCAACTATCCGAAGGGTATTCTCATTATTAAGGTAAAGCGAATAGATATTATCGATTCGTAGCTCCTGTTCCATTGACTGAAATTAAATTCAGCGTAAAGGTAGCGAGTATTTGGAATTTTAATAAGCGAAATGGTGCTTCTTTATTACAAGAATTTCTCTAACTGATCCACCATATTTGTTGAACCAACAATAAATGGCACTCGTTGATGAAGCGATTTTGGCTGAATATCAAGGATTCGTTGTTTACCATCTGTGGCTTTTCCTCCAGCCTGCTCAGCAAGGAATGCAATTGGGTTACACTCGTAAATTAGGCGGAGTTTCCCATTTGGCGCAGCTGCAGTTTGAGGGTAAATAAATATTCCTCCCTTTAAAAGATTTCGGTGAAAGTCAGCAACTAGAGACCCAATGTAGCGGGCAGAATATGGCCTTTTAGTTGATTTGTCGATTTGTTTACAGTAGTTGATATAGTCTTTATGCCCTTGTGGAAAATGCTCGTAATTCCCTTCGTTTACAGAGTATACAGTTCCATCTAAAGGGGTAATTATATTGTAGTTTGATAAGCAGAACTCTCCAATTGATGGGTCAAGTGTAAAGCCATAAACTCCTCGACCTGTAGTGTAAACGAGCATAGTTGACGAGCCATAAATGATATAACCTGCAGCAACCTGTTTATTCCCTTCTTGAAGGAAATCTTCCATTGTTGGCTTCTCTCCACGAGGGCTAACCCTCTTGTAAATGCTAAAGATTGTTCCAACCGATACGTTAACATCAATATTTGATGAACCATCCAATGGGTCCATGCAGAAGATATAGTTTCCATCGCGAGTTAGGTCATCGTCCCATGTAATAATCTCCTGATCCTCTTCAGATGCTGCTCCGCAGCACTCACCGCTATTCTTTAGTGCTTGTAAAAGTTGCCAGTTTGAGAAAAGATCAAGTTTCTTTTGCTCTTCGCCTTGAACGTTGATATCGCCTGCAGCGCCAAGAATATCTACTAGCCCAGCCTTATTCACTTTCTTGTTGATAACCTTGGCGGCAACGCCAACATGGTAAAGTAATCGGGTAAACTCACCAGTGGCATAAGGAATATCTGCCTGCCTCTCGATAATAAACTGAGTTAGAGTCTTTATCTTATATCCTTCCATATCAGGTTTTGAAGAGTTTTATGGTGTCAAAGGTAATAATTTTAGACGATTTGAATGAAAATAACGTTCATTTTTGCAGATTTAAAACGTTTGCGCTACTAAATCGCGATTTTTTATTTTAATAAAACATGATCAATCTTATTTGTTATTTGATTTACCTATGCTAAGTTTGTTTCGCATTAAAACCTTATTTATATGTCATCAGCAGGAGTTAAAGTATTCAAGTTTGGGGGCGCATCAGTTAAATCGGCCCAAGGGGTTAAAAACCTAGCATCGGTTGTTAACCGATTTGCCGAAAACCTTGTGATTGTTGTTTCTGCAATGGGAAAAACTACTAATGCTCTAGAGGTTATTCTTGCAAAGTATCTCGAAAATGATTTATCCTATAATGATGATTTAGCTAAACTCAAAGGTTATCATGTTGATATAGTTAAAGATCTTTTTAAAGGCGATAGCGATTTTGAGGATAAAATAATAGACGCACTATTCTCTGAAATCGAAACATTTATAAAAGCAAATAAGAATACCGATTACAAA
>JBPXJX010000267.1:0-3266 GCA_051715525.1 Bacteroidales bacterium | reverse complement strand
TTTGTAATTGGGAATTCTTCAAGTGGGTTAATAGAAGTTCCTAGTTTTAAAAAACCAACTATTAATATTGGTGATAGGCAACAAGGACGTATAAAGTCTAAAACAGTTATTGATTGTGAACCAAATAAAAGCTCTATCACTAAAGCAATAAGGCTAGCAATTTCCGATGATTTTGCTAAACAGATTCAAGATTCAGAGAATCCATATGGGTGTTTAAATTCTTCTGAAACTATCACATCTGTTATTTTGTCCACACCAACAGAAAATATTTTAAAAAAACAATTTTTCAACCTAGCAACAGTATGAGAATTGCATTTATAGGTTCTGTTCATTTTTCAAAAGTTATGCTTGAAAAGCTAATTGAATTAAAAGCAGATATAGTTGGTATAATCACAAAAAAAGAATCTGGGTTTAATTCGGATTTTTTTGATCTCTCAAAAATTGCAATTGAAAATAATATTTCATATAAATATGTAAATGATATCAATCATCCCAATAATGTTTCTTGGATTAAGGAATTAAAAGCGGATGTGATTTTTTGTTTTGGGTGGTCAAATTTGATAAAAAAAGAGATTTTAGAACTTACTGAAATTGGAGTTATTGGATACCATCCTGCTTTATTGCCTAATAATAGAGGGAGACATCCGTTGATTTGGGCTAAAGTATTAGGTTTAAACAAAACTGGAAGTAGTTTTTTTTTCATGGATGAAGGAGCTGATTCTGGCGATATTTTAAATCAAAAAGAATTTAGTATTGATTTTAACGATAACGCCAATACACTATATCATAAAATGATTAATTGTGCAATTGATCAAGTGACTGATTTTCTGCCAAAATTGAAAAATAGAAATTACATTAAAATTCCTCAAATTGGAATTGGAAATACTTGGAGAAAACGAAATGCGAATGATGGTTTAATCGATTTTAGAATGAATTCTGAGGTAATTTGTAATTTAGTTAGAGGACTTTCTGAACCTTATCCTGGAGCACATTTTATTTTTCAAAATAAAGAAATTAAAGTTTGGGAAATTAGTATCTCCGATAATGATGAATCGAATATAGAACCTGGGAAAGTTCTATATGTCAATGGAAATCAGGTTACAGTAAAAACATCAAATAGTCAAGTAACAATTTTGAGGCACACATTTAATGAATTACCTGAAATAGGTGAATATCTAAGATAGTATGGAAAAAGTTATAGTTATATCAGCACACCCAGATGATGAAATACTTGGTGCAGGGGGAACATTATTAAAACATAAAGCAAATGGCGATATTTTAGCATGGTTGATTGTAACAAATATTTCAGAAGAAATGGGATTTGGTTTTGAAAAAGTCAATTTGAGACAAATTGAAATTGAAAATGTTGCAAATAGAATTGGATGTTCGGAAGTCTACAAATTAGACTATCCAACAATGAGTTTAAATCCAATTACTGTTAATGAGATGATCCCTAAGATTTCCAAAATATTTTCTGATTTCAAGCCTACTGTAATTTATGTTATGAATAGATCTGATGCTCATTCTGATCACAGATATACATTTGAGGCCGTTGTTGCTTGTACCAAGTCATTCAGATATCCTTTTATAAAAAAAGTATTGATGTATGAATGTATTTCCGAAACAGAGTTTGCACCCATGTTACATGAAAAAGTATTTATTCCAAATTACTTTGTTGATATATCTGATTTTTTTGAGGAAAAACTCTCTATAATGGAAATTTATGATTCAGAATTGGGAGACCACCCTTTTCCTAGAAGTCTAAAAAATATTGAATCGTTAGCTGTTTTTAGAGGTGCAAGTGTAGGTGTGAAATATTCTGAAGCTTTTCAACTTTTAAAATACATAGATAAATAATGGATAATAATTTTAAAAAGCATTTATTTAATCACAATAAAAGTGCAAGAGAAGCTCTAATTCAATTAGAAACATTGGGCTTTGATGCTATATTATTTATCGTTGATGAAAATGAATTCCTTATGGGCTCATTAACTGACGGTGATATCCGTAGAGGATTAATAAGCGATAAAAATATTGATGAAAGTGTTTTAAAGTTTATTCAAAATAATCCTAAGTATTTAAGAAAGGGTGATGAAGATATTTACAAAATTCAATATTTAAAGAACCAAAATTTTAGAATTATTCCGATTTTAAATAAAAACGATAATAAAGTAATTAAAGTAATCAACTTTAGAAAGTTAAAATCCTATCTTCCAATTGATGCATTAATTATGGCTGGAGGCAAAGGTCAACGTCTTAGGCCATTAACAAATAATAAACCTAAACCTCTTTTAAATGTTGGTGAGAAACCGATAATTGAACACAATATTGATAGATTAATTTTGTTCGGAATTGATGATATCAATATTTCTGTTAATTATTTAGGAGAACAAATTGTAGATTATTTTAATGATGGTATTCAAAAAGGAGTTAACATTCACTATGTATGGGAAAAAGTCCCGTTGGGCACTATTGGATCAATAACTCTAGTTGAAAATTTTTTACATGATTATATACTCATTACAAACTCTGATATACTTACAAATCTAGATTACGAGAACTTTTTTATTAATTTCTTAGAAAATGACGCTGATTTTTCAGTAGTAACTATTCCATATGAAGTTAAAGTGCCATATGCAGTGCTTGAAAGTAGAGATGGTAAAATTATTAATTTTAAAGAAAAACCAACGTTTACATATTATTCAAATGGTGGAATATATTTAATGAAAAAAGAATTGATAAAATATATTCCTAAAGATGTTCTTTTTGATGCAACTGACTTTATGCAAAAAATGATAGACCTTGAAAAGAAAATTATTTCATATCCGTTTTCTGGTTATTGGTTAGATATTGGGAAAATCGACGATTTTAATAAAGCTCAAACAGATATTAAAAATATCAATTTCTTATGATATTTAAAAGATATTTATTTGTAATTCCTGCAAGAAAAAACTCAAAAGGATTGCCAGGAAAAAATGTTAAACTTTTAGGGGGGAAAAATTTAATTGCTTATTCTATAGAGTTTGCATTGAATGTTTGCACAAGCGATGATGTGATTTGTATTTCATCAAATGATGATGAAGTTATTGCTATTGCAAAGCAATATGATTTAAATCCTCCTTTTATTAGGCCTGAATATTTAAGTTCAGATTCTTCTACTACTTTTGATGTAATTAAACATGCATTGGATTTCTATAGTAAAATAGGAATAGTATTTAGTCATTTTGTTTTATTGCAACCTACATCGCCATTTAGACTTGTTTCAG
>JBPXJX010000266.1:0-5125 GCA_051715525.1 Bacteroidales bacterium | reverse complement strand
AATTAGGTACCATTTAGGTGTTAGGCGAGCAAAAACCTTCTCCCCAATAGGTTTTCATGGTGTTCCTCTTTACTATGTTGTAAAATTCTTTTTTAAGGGGATATATAATGGAGCAATAACTACCAGGGCATCGGCCGTTGCTTTTAGCTTTTACTTAGCTATTGTGCCAACTCTGATTTTCCTTTTTACGCTAATACCATATATCCCTGTTCAGGATTTTCAGTCACAACTTCTTATGCTGCTAAAAGGGATAATGCCAAAATACGCATTCCAAACTGTTGAAACTACACTTACCGAAGTGCTTACAATGAAAAGCGGAGGTTTACTTTCATTTGGTTTCTTTGCAGCACTATTTTTTAGCCATAATGGGGTAAACTCACTGATTGAGGCTTTTAACGCAACCTACCATACAATTGAAACGCGTAAGTTCATTGAACAGCATCTAATTGCTCTTGTTCTTACTTTACTTATGCCAATTCTAGTTATGATAGGTGTAGTTTTAATCTTTTTTGGACAAAAGTCTTTAGACTGGGCTGTTAATCTTGGATGGTTACAAATGGACTTTACCTATTATCTGATCGATGTAGGAAAATGGATTGTAGTAATAGGTCTTTTCTATTTCTGTATTTCATTCCTTTACTATTTAGCCCCTGCTAAAAAGGAGAAATTTAAGTTCTTCTCGGTGGGATCATCTCTGGCAACGCTGTTAATAATACTAACATCGTTGGCTTTTTCGTTTTACGTTAACAATTTCGGGCAGTACAATACATTTTATGGATCACTAGGTGGGTTAATTGTATTTCTTCTTTGGATATACTTTAATGCTTTTGGCCTAATTTTAGGTTTTGAACTAAATGCTTCGATATCATCAGCGAAAGAAGATCTTGAATCAGAAACCCAATACTAAATGGATAATAAGGATATATCGGCCATTCGAAAAGAGTATACTCTGAAAGAGCTCACTGAAGGTGATGTTTCCATTAGCCCTATTGTGCAGTTTAATACTTGGCTTAACGATGCTTTATCAGCCAAAGTCAATGAGCCAAATGCAATGGTTCTTTCTACCGTATCAGCAGAGGGAAAACCCGCATCGCGAGTAGTTCTACTAAAGGGTTTCGATGAAAATGGCTTTACCTTTTTTACCAACTATAAAAGTCGAAAAGGAATACATCTAGAAAAAAGACCATTTGCCTCACTCCTTTTTTTTTGGCCAGAACTTGAAAGACAAGTAAGAATTGAAGGGGAAGTAGTAAAGGTAAGTCAAGAGGAAAGTGATGAGTATTTTCATACTCGCCCCGAAGGAAGCAAGATTGGGGCTTGGACATCACCTCAAAGCGCTACAATTTGTGGAAGAGAATTTCTCGAATCTATCAAAATGGTAATAGAGGGTCAATTTACTAATAAAACAATTACTAGACCCCCCAATTGGGGAGGCTATCGTTTAAAACCAGCCTTAATTGAATTTTGGCAGGGTAGACCAAATAGATTGCACGATAGAATTCAATATACACTAACAAAAAGTATATGGAAGATTGAGCGCTTGGCTCCTTAGCATCTCTTGAAAAGAGCATAAATTTTTGATAAAAGAAGGTCGTGATTTATTGGCTTTGTAATAAAATCGTCGCAACCAAACATTGCACTTCTCTCCTTTTCACCTTGCATGGCATAAGCAGTTTGAGCAATGATAAGTGTATTAGGCCTTTCAGCTTTAAATTCAACGGCAAGATCATAACCATCACCATCGGGCAATCGAATATCGAGCAGTATTAAATCAATATTTAAAGTTTCTTTAAAAAGTTTTCGAGCCTCTTTTAATGAAGTGGCAAACAACAAATTTGCACCCGTTTTAGCCAACGCTCTTTGCAAAAACAATCGGATATCGGATAAATCCTCTACAATTAAAATTGTTTTTGTAGCCCAATTTAGACCATTCAACTGGTTGATATGTTTGAAATCGGAGGCACTATTATCAATTTGATTTTTTTCACCTTGAACTGTTTCAATCGGAATAGTAAAAAAGAATGTTGAGCCCTTACCCTCGATGCTTTCAACCCATATTTTCCCACCCAAAAGTTCAGTTAATCCCTTTGATATTGCCAAGCCTAAACCTGAACCGCCATACATTCTTGAATATGAATCATCGGCTTGTCTAAATCGTTCAAAAATTAAGTTTAAAGTCTCCTGAGCAAGTCCAATTCCGGTATCCTTAACAAAAAACTGTACCAAAGGGTTGGTATCATCCACAATGAGCGAATATCCGAATTCTATAATCCCTTTTGGTGTAAATTTAATAGCATTGCTAATAAGGTTATTAAGAATTTGCTTAATTCTTAAATCGTCGGAATAAAATGCAAATGGTGATGGATGTGACAGTACAGGAGGCAGCAAAAGGGTCCTCATTTTATACGTATCACGAACTTGTACGCTATAAATGGAGTATAAGCTAGTAAGCAGGTCGTTTATATCAAACTCTCGTTTACTTAGTCGAAGCTGGTTAGCTTGTATCTTCGATGTGTCAAGTATATCCTCAATTACAGAAACAAGTTGTTCTCCACTATTTGAAATAAGATCAATATACTGTTTCCCATTTTCTGATAGCTTCTCCTCATCTTTAATTATCCTTATAAATCCGAGTATAGCATTCATTGGTGAACGAATCTCGTGGCTCATATTTGCAAGGAATGCCGTTTTGAGCCTATCCGATTCTTCCGCTTTTTCTTTAGCAATTAGAAGCTCTTTCTCCGAAATTTTTCTAGCAGTTATGTCGTTTGCAACTCCAACAAATGCTATTGGACTACCCTTTTCATCCTTAACAATTGCTGTTGAAAGTGAAATAGGGAATTCTTGTCCATTTCTTCTTACATTAATTAATTCGCCCTGCCAACCTCCGTTTAGAGTAAGATTGTATATTTCGTCGGTTAACTCACTTAGGACTGATTTAGGCCTTAATATTGATATATCTTCGCCTAAAATCTCCTCGTTGGTATAACCATAGGTTTCGAGGAATGCTGGATTTACATTTATAAATCGATTACTTGCGTCGGTAATACAAACACACTCGATAATATTTGTTATGGTTTGAGCAAGCATGTTGATCTTTTCCTCGGCCTTTTTCTTATCAGAAATATTTCTTGAGAAAAGAAGAACTTCATTTGAACCAATTGGTATCATCCTTGCCTCAAAATAGCTTAATTCGTTTCTTAAAGGAATGTCGTATTCGAATGTTTGTAAGCAATTCTCTTCAAGACATTTGCTTATTTTTTGAATGAAGTTTTCACAAAAAGTTTGAGGAAAGAAACTCCAGATAGAATTTCCTAATAATTTTTTTTGTTCTTCAACTAAATCGTCTTGGTTGTATGCATGCAAATCTAAATAAACCCCTTCGCGATTAAGTTTAATCATTAAATCAGGAATTGCATTTAGAGTTGCTCGAAGGTTTGCCTCGCTCCGTTTTAGCGCTTCATTGGCTTCACGCTGAATTGTAATATTTTCAATAACCCCATCGAAGTACAAGAGATTCCCATTATTATCGTAATTTGCTTTCCCATTATCTCTTACCCAAATCTGTTTACCATCTTTTCTAATCAAAGAAAACTCACTTTGAACATATCCATTAGATCTTTTATACAATTCGAGATTTTTATTCCTTTCGTTTATGTTAGTAAAGAACTCATTAACATTATGCGATAAAAGATCATCTACACTATCAAAACCTAAAATTTGTGCTAGTGCTGGATTCGCATATGAGAAAACTCCTGATTCAGTTGTTCTATATAACCCGGCAGGTATTTGTTCTGCGAGCGTCCTGTATTTCTCTTCACTTTCAAGTAAAATAGCTTCGGCATTTTTTCTGTCGGAAATTTCCCTTGCCATTGCAAAAACAACATCTTTACCAAAATATTTACCTTTATTCAATATCACCTCTTTGGGAAACTCTCGCCCTTCCTTTGACAACCCCCAAAACTCAAAGGTTTGAGTTTTACCTTCAAATGCTTCTTGCAACGCTTTTACTGCAGCTGCCATATCGTTTTTACCTGGAGCTGATAGTTTTTCAGGGTTAGAGCCAACTATTTCTTCTTTTGTATAGTTATAAAGGTTAATTGCTGCTTTATTTAAATCGAGAAAAACACCATTCTGGTCCTGAATATAGATTGCCTCGCTTGCATTATCGAAAACACTTCGATAGCTCTCTTCGCTTTCCTTAAGGAATTTCTCCGTTTTTTTTCGTTGTGTTATATCCCTAATAAAAACCATTGTGGTTGAGAAGCCCTTATAAACAGCCATATTGACGTTAAACTCAACATCTAACTCTCCGCCATTAGCCTTTTGCAGAACGGTTTCATAAATCTCAGGCACTGTTTCACCTAGTAAGCGTTTTTTGTGCCCTTCAATAACCTTTTCCCTTTCACTATCGCTTATGAAGTTATGGAATGGCTTTCCAATTAGCTCATCATAAGAAAACCCAAGCAGTTGAGTAATCTTAGGGTTTGCATAAACCAAAACACCATTCTGTGCAAAAACAATCCCATCATTGGCCTTTTCAACAAGTATCCTATACTTTTCTTCAGATTCTTTTAAGGAATTATTTAATTCCTTCCAATGTGTTATATCAGTAGCAATGGACACTACACCCATTTCACCATTAGTCAACACAATACGCTTCTCGACTAACTCTAGATTTATATAACTTCCATCTTTACATACATTAACAACCTCACCATGAAGCGTTTCTCCATTTACTATTTTTTTAATATTTTTGCCGATTAAGTCATGCGTTTCAGAAAGTGTAAAACCTCTAATATTCATTGAGCACAACTCATCGCGACTATATTTTAACAACTCGGTGAAAGCATCGTTAGCACTTTGGATATTGCCCTCTTTATCGATAATCATTATGCCGTTAGGCAAAATATTGAAAATAGTTGTAAGATTAGCTTGATCAACCCAAATATTTGGCGTTTTTAATTCACTAACAACCTCACCATGAAGCGTTTATCCATTTACTATTTTTTTAATATTTTTGCCGATTAAGTCATGCGTTTCAGAAAGTGTAAAACCTCTAATATTCATTGAGCACAACTCATCGCGACTATATTTTAACAACTCGGTGAAAGCATCGTTAGCA
>JBPXJX010000265.1:0-4677 GCA_051715525.1 Bacteroidales bacterium | reverse complement strand
TTCCGATCTTCTTCCATAATAATAATTTTTTATAGTTCAGAGGGTATGACGCAAGCTGTTTTAATTCGGTTACAAGTTTTTACTATTAAAAATAAAAAAAGCCCTGTTTCGCTTGGGAATAGGGCTTTTTATTATAAAAGTAAAAATTCGTCTATTGTTCTTTTACCACCTCATTTGCAAAATTATCTATCGATTTTGAGTCGGTAGCACCATAAAAATCGTAATAATACTCTATCAGATATTTTTTTATAGCTGCATCATCCATCTTTTGGCGTTTTAAGATAGGCATGATGGTTTTAAACTCAGCCTTTAGCGCATCTTTATTTACAAAAACAAGGGTTAGCTTGGTAACCTCTTCGCTCGAACGGGTTGATTTCTCGTAAAGGTATACCGATAATTCAGAAACCTCGTTACCATTTACATTCCCAGCCTTAGTATTTAGGATTTCGTTTTTATCAATTTTGATAGTCTGCTTATCGAAAGCAAGCTTTTTTGAAACAGGGTTATTATTTACCTTGTAGTGGAAAACAACAAATTTATTTTCGCTCAAAGGGTATTTTGTTGCATTTAGAGCTATATCAACATTATCGCCAATAATCGAGAATTTTTCGGTACCAAAGTAGTTCTTAAGATCGGCAATCTCTTGTTCGTTTGGATTAAAACGAGCTGCCATAAGGCTTCGGCGTTTTGTTACTAAAGCAATATCTTTTACAGAGGCGACTAATACTTGATTCTTCGGAGCGTTTGGAGCAGGAGGGTTCATCTTAAGCATAAAACGGGCCATCTTTTGGTTAATTGAGATAACATAGGCATCGATGGTTTCAAACTTAACCTGATCGTTGGGGTTTAGAATATCACCAGGTTTAATGGGTTTCCCTGTTTTTGCAAAAGTCACATTTCCGTTTACTCTTGTAACATTATATGTATCTTGAGCTTGAGCGCCCATACCAATGAGTAAAAGAAAAACTAAGATGTAAGCAATTGGTTTCATGGCGTTTGTATTTTGTTTTTATCTTTTTAAGAATTGATGATTACCATATAACAAGTTATGTACCAAAAATAATATAAAAAGGGTTAGCCCTTTGCAATTCTCTCCCTTTTTATTTTCGGGAGTGATTCAAAGACTAGATTATAGGAGTGATCTATGAGTTCAGAAATAAGTTTATCGGGCACTAACCCATCCATCAAAATTGTATTCCAGTGAACCTTGCTCATATGATAACCTGGTATTATTGACGGGTAATGCTCCCGGAGTTCAATTGCTCGTTCGGGATCGCATTTAAGATTTACGCTTGGTTCACCATCAAGATTTGTTAAGGCAAACATTTTATCACCAACTTTAAAAACAAGCGTTACCTCATCGAAGGGGAAATGTTCGGTTACACCCTTTTTTGAAATGCAAAACTCTCTCAACTCTTCAATATTCATAGCGTTTAGAATAAAGGATGAAATGCATCTTGTATATGCTCAAGTTCAGGTTTTTCGTTTTGAAATACAATAGAAATAATATCGAACTGAACATCCATGTTGATATTGTATTTTTGAACGTATTCTTCGGCCGATTCAATAATAAACTTCTGCTTTTTTCGTCGAACCGATTCCTTGGGCTCTTCCCAGAAATTAGTTAAACGCGTTTTTACTTCAACAACAACTAATGTATCATTTTTAGTAGCAATAATATCTAGCTCTTTATGAATGAAACGCCAATTTTGGTGAAGTATTCTATATCCATTTTTTATAAGATAATTGGCAGCAATGTCTTCACCCTTTTTCCCAAGTTCTTTAGAATGATTCGAATCACCTTCTTTTTTCATATTTTAACGTAACAATATTTGACATTTACCGATATAACAGGTGTATTTGTCAATCAATAATGTCCTTTCCAATTGATGAACATGCTTAAACGACTATTATTCATAGTATTATTAGTAATTGTTTCATACTCCGTTGATGCTTTTTCAAATGTAGAAAAATTTGAGGGAAGCATCAAACTTAAAAAGGAGACAGTTTATGATACAACTTATGTATTAATACAGGTTAGAGGGGAGCAAGTTAGGCTCGATGAACTTGATAGCAAAAAGAATATAATAAACATTTATATTATCAACCTTGAATCGGGAAAAGTACTTGCACTATCACCCAAGCGTAAGCTTTTTTTTGAACTTAGCCCTTCTCGCTCGATTCAAATGCCTAACAACGATGAGGCAGCGACCATAAATAAGGAGAATAAGATAACTCTTGATGGGAAAAGTTGTTGTCAGATGAGGGTTAAGAGCACTGCTCATAATACAGAGGTTGCTTACTGGGTAACCGAAAAGGATTTCGACTTTTTTATGGCAATGAATAAAATACTACGAAAGGTAAAGCCAGATGTTGATCTTTTCGCGTATTTCCCTGATGTAAAGGGATTATTCCCTATGCTTGTAGTTGAGCGAACCCTTCTTCGAAAAGAGAAGATGAAGGTTTTAGTTACAGCAATTGACGAAATGAGGTTAAATGAAAATATATTTACTATTCCTATTGGCTATCAAAAGATTGTACAGTAGGTAACTTTTGAAAGGTGAGGGAAGCCCCATCCGGTTTTACATCGAGTTTTACCTTTCTTCCCATAATTAGTGAAAGATTCCGTTCACCATGCCCTGCTGGGAAGTCGAAGCATATCGGCACGTTGTAGTCCTTCATGGCATTGGCAACTATTTCTTGAGCATTTGATCCAAATGGTGTTTGATTATCCTTCATTTCAGTCATTCCACCAACAATTAGCCCTGCAACACCTTTGAGTTTACCGCTATGCCTAAGGTTCATCATCATCCTATCAATATGGTATAGGTACTCGTCCAAATCTTCAATAAATAGTATTTTCCCTTGCGGGTTGATATCTGCATCGGTTCCCGATAGGCTATAAAGAATTGAAAGGTTACCTCCAATCAAATGACCTTCAGCTTTTCCTGTAACGTTAAGTGGATTTGAAGCAATTTGATACGATGGACTTTCGCCCATTAGAACATTTACTAGGCATTCGAGCGACTCGTTACTAGATCCATCAGTTGGAAAGTTGAATGGCATTGGACCATGAATCGTCTCAAGTCCATACCAACCGTTTAGCAGTCCATGAAATACTGTAATGTCGCTATAACCAACAACCCATTTTGGGTTTTGCTGTAGCTTACGAAAATTCATATGATCAAGGAGGCGAATTGAGCCATAACCACCCCTAGCACAAAGTATAGCCCTTACCGACTTATCCTCAATCATCTCCATAAAATCAGTTGCACGCTGCTCCTCAGTTCCTGCATATTGATGATGCGATGCATAAAGGTGCGCCGATGTTTTAACCATAAATCCTTTCCCGTTAAGGAATTTTATGGCAGGTTGTATTTCCTGCTGCGTAACCTTGCGGGCTGGCGCAATGATTCCAATGCAGTCGCCCGGCTTAAGTGGTGAAGGAGTGATATTTTCCATTTTATTGAAAGGAAAATAGTTAGTATATTTGTTGCCTATTTGTACCATAAAGGTAAATATTTCCATCGATTTATAACCTGATTGGAGATAAAACTGTAAGCCCCTTTACCGGGCTTGTTTTTTTAGTTTAACTATTTAATGAATTAAAATGAAGACCTTCAAGCGTTACCTAATTACATCTGCCCTGCCATATGCAAATGGGCCAATTCACATCGGGCATTTAGCTGGTGTGTACATTCCTTCGGATATTTATACAAGGTATCTTCGAATGAAGGGCGTAGATGTTATATCGGTTTGCGGGTCCGATGAACATGGTGTACCAATCACTATAAAGGCTCGTCAGGAAGGTGTTTCACCACAGCAGGTAGTTGATAAGTATAACGATATCATTAAGCAGTCGTTCAAGGATTTTGGCATTGCGTTCGATATTTACTCAAGAACATCATCAAAGGTACATTACCAAACTGCTGCTGAATTTTTCCGTAAACTTTATGATGATGGTGCATTTATTGAGAAAACTACCGAGCAATACTACGATCAAGAGGTAGGACAATTCCTTGCAGATCGTTACATTACTGGTACTTGCCCTCATTGTTCCAATGAGCGTGCTTACGGAGATCAGTGCGAGAAGTGCGGAACAAGCCTTAATGCAACCGATTTAATCAACCCAAGTTCAACGCTTAGCGGTTCAAAGCCTATACTTAAGGAAACCAAACACTGGTTTTTACCATTAGATAATTATCAGAAGTTCCTTGAGAAGTGGATACTTGAGGATCATAAGGAGTGGAAAAATAACGTTTACGGGCAGTGTAAGAGCTGGCTCGACCAAGGATTACAGCCACGTGCCGTTAGCCGCGATTTGGATTGGGGCGTTCCCGTCCCTGTTGATGGTGCAACCGGCAAAGTGCTATACGTTTGGTTCGATGCGCCTATTGGTTACATTTCAGCAACAAAGGAGTTAACTCCCGATTGGGAGAAATACTGGAAAGATTCTGAAACCCGTATGATTCATTTCATCGGAAAGGATAATATAGTTTTCCATTGCATCGTATTCCCTGCAATGCTTAAGGCCGAGGGGAGTTATATTCTTCCTGATAATGTTCCGGCTAACGAGTTCCTAAACCTTGAGGGCGATAAAATTTCAACCTCGCGCAACTGGGCGGTTTGGTTGCATGAGTAATTAGTTGAGTTCCCAAATAAACAAGATGTACTTCA
>JBPXJX010000264.1:0-1892 GCA_051715525.1 Bacteroidales bacterium | reverse complement strand
CAACGAGAACATATCGGCCAACTCAGCTGTGGGAACGCTAAGCTCAACCGATCCTGATGCGGGCAATACCTTTACCTACTCATTGGCAGCCGGCGCTGGAGACACCGACAACGCCTCGTTCAACATCAGCGGTAGTAGCCTGCGCATAAGTAGCAGCCCGAATTACGAGTCGAAAAACAGCTACACAATACGAGTTCGCACCACAGATCAGGGTAGCTTGACCTATGAAGAGGCTATTACCATAACGATTAATAATGTAAATGAATCGCCAACCGATATCTCTATCACAGGAACTTCAATCAACGAGAACATATCGGCCAACTCAGCTGTGGGAACGCTAAGCTCAACCGATCCTGATGCGGGCAATACCTTTACCTACTCATTGGCAGCCGGCGCTGGGGATACCGACAACGCCTCGTTCAACATCAGCGGAAGCAGTTTGAGAATTACCAACAGTCCTGATTTTGAAACCAAGAGCAGCTATTCGGTTCGGGTAAGCACCACTGATCAGGGTAGTTTGACCTATGAGAAGGCTATCACCATTACGATAAATAATCTTAACGAATCGCCAACCGATATCTCAATCACAGGAACTTCAATCAACGAGAACGTATCGGCCAACTCAGCTGTGGGAACGCTAAGTTCAACCGATCCTGATGCAGGCAATACATTTACCTACTCATTGGCAGCCGGCGCTGGGGATACCGACAACGCCTCGTTCAACATCAGCGGCAGTAGCCTGCGCATAAGCAGCAGCCCGAATTACGAATCGAAGAGCAGTTATACAGTACGTATTCGTACCACCGATCAGGGGAGCTTGACCTATGAGGAGGTATTTATAATCACTATCAACGATGTAAACGATGTTATTCCTATTATAACAGCTTCTCAGGAATTCTATGTGGTAGAGCAATCTCCTAATGGAACAACTGTTGGAACTGTTTTGGTAACTGATGGAGATGCTTCTTCAACAACCTTCCAAAATTGGACAATTACAGCAGGAAATACTAATGGATATTTTACTATAAACTCATTATCAGGGGTTATTACAGTAGTTGATAACACAGGGTTAAATCCAAATATTAACCAAAGCTTTACATTAACCCTAACGGTTTCTGATGGAATTAATACAAGTTTGGCACAAACGATATCAATAGTAGTAACAGCAGTTAATGATGAAAACCCTGTAATCACAGCCTCTCAGTCATTTGTAATTAACGAAAATTCTGCTAATGGTTTAACAGTTGGCACAGTTTTAGCAACTGACCCAGATTATAACACAGTTTTCCAAAGTTGGGCAATTACTGCTGGAAATACAGGTAATGCTTTTGCTATTAACTCAACAACGGGTGTAATAACTGTTAATGCCTCAACTGTTTTAGATTACGAGATTGCTCATTCATTCTCATTGACTATTCAGGTTTCCGATGGATTACACAATACGAGTGGAGTTGTTACTGTAGACATTAACAACCTCAATGACAACGCACCTGTTGTAAACGATGCAAATTTTGCAATAGATGAAAACAGTGCAAACGCAACTTTGGTAGGAACAGTGACTGCATCTGATGCAGATGGTAATTTGAATAGTTTAACTTATTCCATCACCTCAGGCAATACTAATAGCGCCTTTGCCATAAATTCAAGTACAGGTGCAATAACGGTCAATAAAACTGGGGAGATGAATTTTGAAGTTACCCCGGTCTTCAATCTTGTTGTTAACGTTTCTGATGGCATTCATTCCAATGATGCTAATATTAGAATTAGCCTTAATGACCTTGTAGAAACAGGAATAACTGATGAAGTTGAATTAAGTATAAATGTTTATCCTAATCCTGCTGTTAATGCTGTTAATATAAGCCTTAGCAACACGACTATTTCAAGTTATACTA
>JBPXJX010000263.1:0-2584 GCA_051715525.1 Bacteroidales bacterium | reverse complement strand
GGCTAATCGTTTCCATGCTAACAAATGGTATTTAGCTGTATCAACAACAACACCATCCAAATCGAATATACAAGCCTTAATATCTACCATTAAAAAAAACTTTAACATTTTTTCGGATTGGAATTGCTGTAGTAACTCACGTTACGTCCAGCTTTCCTTTCATCAACAAACACTTCTAAAACTTAACCTATGAAAAAACTTTACTACTTATTATCTTTAACAAATAAAACTAAAACGCCAGCAATAAATAATGATATTCCTCCAAGTACAAGGGCATAAATTGCTTCGTCATGAAATACTCTTCCAACAAGGTATCCAAGAATACTCCCTGCTAGAATTTGAGGAATAACAATGAAGAAATTAAAAATGCCCATATAAACACCCATTTTTTTTGATGGTAGTGAGCCTGTTAAAATTGCATATGGCATAGCAAGAATACTTGCCCATGTTAGTCCTATTCCTAGGAAAGAGATTAGCAATAGGTTTGGATTTGAAATAAAGTAAATCGAAATAAAGCTGATACTACCTACAAAAAGAGCAATCATATGCGTAGTCTTACGACTAGTGTAACGAGCAAATATTATAAGTAAGAATGCAAAAATTGCAGCAAAAAGATTATAAATACCAAAGCAGAAACCAACCCAATTAGCACCCTCGTTGTATAATGCTGAAGTAGGATCAGTGGTTCCATAAATATGGCTGGTTACCGCTCTATTAGTATAAATCCACATGGCAAAAAGAGCAAACCACGAAAAGAACTGTACAAAAGCTAATTGCCTCATTGTTGCAGGCATTGTATTGAGATCTGATATCACCTCAACCAAACCTTTTGCCTTGCTTGTATGTCCTTGTAAGTAACCGGCAATAATCTCGAGTAAACCAAAAGCAATTAATCCAAAAGCCCCAACGAATACCTCTTTCTCAACATGAATAAAAAAGAGCAGAATGCTCAATAAAACACCAAGAATAAGACCAATAACACCAACTTGAAACTTCAACTTTGGGGTATTTATTTTTTCGTAAGTTGTATTATTATCAGATTTTAACGCTTCTTTTTCAGCTAAATCAAATTCATCAAGTTTTTCGGGAGGATATTCCTTTGTAGATAAAACGGTAATGAGTATAGCGGTAATAAAGACAGCGCCTCCAAAATAGAATGATAGCTTAACCGACATTGGTATTTCGCCAACAGGAGCTGTATTGGCAACGCCAAACCAATTGGTAAGAATATAGGGTAACGATGAAGCTACAAAAGCACCCGTTCCAATAAAGAAGCTCTGCATTGCAAAGCCTGTTGTCCGCTGTTCCGATGGAAGCATATCTCCAACAAAAGCTCTAAATGGCTCCATGGATACATTTATAGAAGCATCCATTATCCAAAGCAAACCTGCTGCAACCCATAAAACTGGAGAGTTGGGCATGAAAAGTAGTGCTAGCGAAGCTAGAATTGCTCCGACCAAGAAATAAGGTCTTCTTCTACCAAATCGTCCCCAGGTTTTATCGCTTGCGTGACCGATTATTGGCTGAATAATCAAACCCGTAAGCGGAGCAGCTAACCAAAGAATTGGAATGGTATCAATTTTTGCGCCGAGAGTCTCGAATATCCTGCTAACATTGGCATTTTGAAGGGCAAAACCAAATTGGATTCCGAGAAATCCAAAGCTCATGTTCCAAATTTGCCAAAAGGAAAGTTTAGGTCTTTTGCTCATTTTATTTAATTAAGGTAAAAGCTAAATTACTATCAAGAACAGATTCAAAAGTAAGTAAAAAACATATCCGATTGATCGAATATATTTCTAGAACACTCTAAATACAAGGGGTTTAAAACGTGAAAGGGGCATTTCAATCGTTTACGGAACAATCAAAAAAAAATATTTTTTTTTTGAAAAAAGTTTTATTCTATAAAAAAGGCAGCCAATATTTGAGCTGCCCATAACATAGGTAAAAAACTTGTCTATCTTATTCTTGAAGAATCTCTAATAACAAGACTAGTTTTAAGTATTTCTGTCCTAGTTGGTTCTGGTTTAGATTGTCTAATCCTACGAATTAGCATCTCCATTGCCTTTCTCCCCATTTCAAAACCTGGTTGCTTAACAGTGGTTAAGGCAGGGTCGAGCATCTCGGCAGTTAAATCGTCGCCAAACCCAACAACTGAAACATCTTGAGGAACTTTAAGTCCATTTTGTTGTAATACCTTAATTGCTCCCGCAGCAGTAAAATCATTTACCGTAAATATTGAATCGAACTTAACCTTATTATCAATTAACTTTTGAGTTTCAGTTATAGCAGAATGGAAATTATCGCAAGGGATTAGTAGTGACTTATCAATTACAACACCATTATCACACATCGCCTTTAAGTAGCCATTCAAGCGATTTTGACCAATCAAACGATTTTGAGGTCCCTGAAAATGAACAATCTTTCGTCGACCTTGAATAATTAGGTGCTCAATTGCCTGATAAGCGCCACCGAGGTCATCAATAATAACGCTATCAGCATGAATCTCCTCAACCATCCTATCAAAAAAAACAATTGGTATCCCCTCCTCCTCCAGCCGTTTAAAGTGCTCGTAATCTTTTGTCTC
>JBPXJX010000262.1:0-2003 GCA_051715525.1 Bacteroidales bacterium | reverse complement strand
AATATATCGACAGGATGACACCTGAAGAGATTCTTCCAGGAGTAAAAGAGTTTATCGAAGAGTTAAAAAATAGTGGTATCAAGATAGGCTTAGGTTCAGCCAGTAAGAATGCAAGCTATATTCTTGAAAAACTTGGCATTATTCATCTTTTCGAAACCATTGCCGATGGCACAATGGTTCATAATGCTAAACCGCATCCTGAGATTTTTTTGCTAGCAGCAAAAGATTTAGACGTTTTACCAAACCAATGCATAGTTTTTGAAGATGCAGAGGCTGGAATCGAAGCAGCAATCCGAGGAGGTTTTAGAAGTGTTGGGGTTGGAAGCCCTGATATTTTAGGTAAAGCTAACGTTGTTATACCAAATTTTATTGGATTAACAGCGAGTAAGTTCTATAGCATAATTTAAATAATCGTAATAATTAAAATATGAACCAGTACTTAAAGCACGACGAGTGGTCAATTATCGAGGAGGGTTTCGACCCTAAGAATGCACGTGCTTCGGAAAGTATATTTAGCCTTGGCAATGGACAAATGGGTCAGCGGGCTAATTTCGAAGAGAAGTATAGCGGAAAATCGTTACAAGGGAGCTATGTTGCAGGAGTTTACTATCCCGATAAAACTAGAGTAGGCTGGTGGAAAAATGGTTATCCGGAGTATTTTGCTAAAGTAATAAATTCAACCAATTGGATTGGTATTAATGTAATTGTTGAAAACGAGCAGCTTGACTTAGCCGTTTGTAAAGTCGATTCTTTCGTAAGAATATTGAATATGAGAGAGGGATATCTCGAACGCAGCTTTATTGCCGAGATGCAATCGGGGATTAAAATTAAGGTTAGCGCAAAACGTTTCCTTAGCATGAGTACTCCAGAGTTGGGAGTTATTCACTACTCGGTTACTCCGCTTAACTCAAATGCAAAAATTACCTTTCAACCTTACCTCGATGGAAATGTTATAAACCAAGATTCCAACTATAACGAGAAGTTTTGGGTTGAAGTAAATAAGGGCTTAACAGGCAATGGAGGTTATCTGATTACCAAAACGAATAAACTCGATTTTGAGGTTGGGCATGGTATGGCTTGTATTGTTTCGCTAGATGGTAAAAACGTTGCTAGCGTTACAAGCCAAGATCAAAGTATAAATCATATAAACTGCAATTATACCCTTGATGTTAACTCTGGAATTGAACTCTCTATCACCAAGTATGTTGCTGTTATCTCATCGCTTAATAGCGAAAAGGATAATATCCGAAATGCAATTCAACACTCGCTTGATTTTGCACTGTCAAAAGGTTATAGCACTTTATTAAAGGAACATATTGAAGCCTGGGCCGATATCTGGGTACATAGCGATATAACTGTTGAGGGCGATGTTGCTGCGCAACAGGGTATACGATTCAACATTTTTCAGCTAAGCCAAACCTATACAGGCAAAGATGAGCGATTGAATATCGGGCCTAAAGGATTTACAGGAGAGAAATATGGCGGATCGACCTATTGGGATACTGAAGCTTACTGCTTGCCATTCTATATGGCAACCCATGGACAAAAGGTTGCTAAGCAGCTGTTATTGTATAGATATAAGCATCTCGAAAAGGCAATCCACAACGCTCAAAAACTCGGATTTACAAATGGTGCTGCACTTTTTCCAATGGTTACAATGAATGGAGAAGAGTGCCATAACGAATGGGAGATAACCTTTGAAGAGATTCATCGAAACGGAGCAATTGCATTTGCCATTTTTAACTATATCCGTTACACTGGTGATATTGAATATCTTGCAAACTATGGATTAGAGTTGCTTATTGCTGTTTCGAGGTTTTGGACTCAGCGATTTAACTATTCAGAATCAAAGGGTAAGTACGTAATGCTCGGTGTTACTGGTCCAAACGAGTACGAGAACAATGTAAACAATAACTGGTATACTAATACAATTGCATGCTGGTGCTTAGAATATACCGAACAGGCTATAAATATTGTAAAGAAAAATGATCCTAGCAGGTATA
>JBPXJX010000261.1:0-4898 GCA_051715525.1 Bacteroidales bacterium | reverse complement strand
AAAAAATGACTTTTCTATTATGTGCTTAAAATACTGTCTTAAAACATATATTTTCTTAAAGATTTATTTTCTTGTTCATGTTAATACATTTGGTTTCTATGAGGTCAAAAGATCGTCAGTTTTGAAAAATTTCAAAAGCTTAAAGAATTATTAATAAACCAAAAAACTTTTTTTACATTTAATCATTGTTAAAATGAGTTTGCAACATAAAACATTACTCGAATGAAACCAGAAATTATTATCCCCATTGGCGTTGGAATAGTAATTCTAATTGTTGTTTCAACAAGCCTATACTATAGCAAAAAGGCGGTTATAAAGCGCAAGCTTAAAAAAGCAGCAGGCAAAAAAATCTCCGATTTTATAAGTGGCGATATAGCCAAAGTAGTTGGCAAAGTTGAAATTGTTGGAGACCCGCTTATTGCTCCATTATCAGGTAGGCGATGCGCCCACTACTACGTGCTTGTTGAGCAGCAGGTTTCGTCGGGGAAAAGCAGCCATTGGGATAAAATAATTGAGGAAGATATTGCCGGAAAATTTGTAATTCGCGATGGTCGCTACTGCGCCCATGTAAACTACCAAAATGTTAAAAGTTACCTTGTTGAGGATAGACAGTTCGCATCGGGTTTTGGAAATGATGCTACACCAGAACTTGAGCGTTACCTTAATGCCCATGGGCAAAAAAGCGAAGGGATGTTTGGCTGGAATAAAACCATACGTTACAAGGAAGGTGTTCTTGAGGAGGGCGAGCTAATAGCTGTTGTAGGTCGTGGCGAATGGAAAAACGCCGACCAGGCACAATTACCCGAAACCTATGATAGGGTTCTTGAAATTACTGCCACCGAGCAGGAACCAGTTTACCTTAGCGATGATCCGGAAACAGTGAAAACTAGCCATTCGGACTTGGATTATTCGGTTCTAAAATAGGTCTTAAACAAATTCAAAAAGTAGATTATAAAAAAAGACGAGTCTGCAGCCTCGTCCTAACAACAGGTTTTAGGGTAAAAACATAGATTGTTGTCAGTAATATGATCCCCTGCCTTTCGAATGCCCTATCAACATTATTATGATATTTTGGAATATCATAATAAATGTTTACTATTCTTACCTTATCAACTCAAAACCAATCAAAGCACATCTGCGACTTCACTTCTAATGGGTTCAATTGCTATGTTTTTCTTGTGCTTAATTACAAATGTATCCCTTACTCTTTCGGAATAAATCATGTATGGTACCCATATGCAAGTTCCAAGAATTGAATAAACAAGAGGTTTCGCTAGTGAACCCTCAGGGGCAAAATTTGAGTTAGAAATTTGACTTACAAATATCATATCGCCAATGACGAAAAGTAAATGTAAACCTCTAAAAATGATAAAATGCAGCGGGAATATTGAACGTCGTTTTATAAAAAGAATAAGAATAAAAACGATATAAACCATAAGTACACAATTCATAAGCATTTCATACACAAAGGCCGTTGCCCATACCGCATCGTAGCCCACGCTAGACGAAGAGCTTAAAAATGTCCATGAATTTAAATTGAAATACTCATTGGTAATGAAATCTTTTAATATAGAAATGGGACTAATAATTAAACCTAAACCGACCAAAACAAGCCATCCTCCAATTGGCAAAGGATTTATAACTACAGGCTTTTCAATATCTTTTTGATATAGAACATTTGCAATAAAGACAAGTATTATTATAAAGAAAGTTGTTAAAATAATAAAAATCCAATTCGTATTGCTTTTTGATATGTTACTTTTACTCCATGTGAATGTGTAAAAAACAGAATTTCTAACCTCATCGTAATCTGTAAAATACTTATTCATCTCAGTGGTATCAACATAATCCTTTAACGTTTTATAATTGTATTTAAAGGTTAACGTATTACCATTCACTTTCGTGATTTCACACTTAAAGTTAAAACAAGAATTATTTATCTGTTTGCTTGAAGCATCATTATTAAAATCTTCGGCATGCTTAAATGTAATTTCGTTCTCAATTTCGATTGGATAGTATAGATAAAAAGGGTGCTTTCGATTGCGCTGCTCAGGGCTAGTTAAGTAGCTTTTAAGGTTAGGTGCATCAAGGTAGGTAAATCGATTTTTTGTTACAGAATCTGTTTTCCAAAACGACTCTATCTCATACTTTTCGGTTATATTAACGCAGTTCGACTCAATATCATCATCAAATACTATACTATCTCGAAAACGCATTTTGGAATAGTTTGTACTATAAAAATTCAGATAACTATTCTCCATCTGTTTTTTCGTATTTGATTTAAACTGATTTCTCACCTTATCGGCCTCAGAGCCATAATAGGTTGTATAAACCGTGTATTGGACTGGCTTAGTAGAATCGATTACCTCGATGGTTTCTTTAAAAACAATCTTTTCTATACCTCTCTTAGGGACAGAATTGGGTTCAGTGAACTTTGAATCAATAATTAATGCCTTCTTATTGTTACCAATGAAAAAGTTTGTAAAATCACCCTTTTGCCCTGATATAGTTGGGTCGATGAAATAAAACTCATCATTATACTTTAATGCGACAATTGCATGGTTAAAAATAGTTGGTGAAGGTAAATATTCAACAATACGATGCTGAAGAGCGGTATTTACATAAGCAACATAGCTCTCAACTCCAATTTTTTTGAGCATACTCGAAAGCAAGTATGATTTTTCTTTACAATCGCCAAATCTTTTTTGGAATACCTCTTCGGGTTTTCGTGGCTTATGTGAGTATTCATTAATCTCGATACCAACATACCTTATTTCGTCTTTTACAAACTGTATCAAAGCGTTAATCTTAGCCTCTAACGATTTGTGTTTCGAAACAATTGTATTGAACTCCTCCTCAAGTTCTCCACCCTTTAGATCATCAGTTGGGTATAACTTTTCGCCCCATTTAATAAGCTCTAACCAAGAGCTAAAAGAGCTTATCTGAACTTTGGGATATGGAGAATACCAACTGGGTAATTGGCTGTTTACAATGAATTCAGGAACTTCTTCATTTTCCCATTTAAGAACAGTTAACCCATTCTTTTCGAATCGAACCGGTTCTTGCTTGGTGTTGAAAAGTTTATAATTAATATTACTACCATTCGAGAATCTTACAGAGCTATGAATTTTTTTAATCGGCGTAGTAAATTGAAGATAAAAGATATCAAAAAAATTACCCTTAAATATTGGGTTTTCGCCAACTATGGTATATGAATACTCAATAATATCGCCAACCTGAACATCTTCAATAAAATAACCAGCAGAGAATGAACCGTTGAAAATATTACTCTCCAACTCACTCTCATTCTGAATTATTTTAAACTTTGATTTATCAAGTCGGTTAAATTCCTTCCCACCTCGTTGGATACTAATTGAATGAAATACGAGTTCTTGGTAGCTAGGATCATAATTAACCCATAAATTGGCATAGTTTTTTACACCAATTTCGTTAACTATTTTTATTACGCTATGATAGTATTTTTCGAGTGTAACTAAGTTCGATTGGTAGTCGTAAAGATAATAAATTGCACCATCTTCGGTATCAATGGCACCTTTAGCGTTTATAATGTTGTATGAAATTTTCTCAACCCACTTGCTTTGCTCTTTAACATAAAACTTATCGCTATTAGCAATTAAATTATTTGAAAATGCTAAAACTAGCAACAAAAGAAACTTAAAAGTCTTCATTAATAAAAAGTATTATTGATTAGGAAGGAAGGAGGTAAAATCAAAAATAAAACATCCTTTCATGTCAAAACGAAAGTAGTAAAAGTTAAATAAAAATTTCCTTTTTGGTTATTTTTTTATTGCTCTTGATACGTATTTTCAGTTTCAGGTAAAATGTCAATACTGAATGATTCCCATATTTTAACAAGTATTCTATTTGAATAATACAAATTCAAATTGGGTTACACCTTAATTCCCACGACCAAAACATCATCAATCTGGTCGAAACCACCTTGCCAATTATCAAACTCATTATTTAGGATGATAAGGAGATCATCGAAGGGTAGGTTAGAGTTTTGGGTAAGCAAATTGGTTAACCTTACAGTTGAAAACTTCTTTTTGGTGTCGGATTTAAACTGATCGACAAAACCATCGGTAAACATAAAAAGGGTATCACCCTTTGTCAACTTCAGCGTTTCGTTAAAAAAAACAGGGGCTCTTAAATCCCAACCAATTCGGCACAAGCTGGGCTTCAGCTTAATCTGCTCGCCCTTAACAATCAAATGCATTCCGAGCATTGCTCCGCTGAAAGTAAACTCGTTGGTTATATGGTTATAGGTAAATAGAGCAATTTCCATTCCTGGGCGTATCTCTTTGTTAGCATGCGAGAATGAATCTGTCACATATTTGTTAGCCTGCTGTAGAATTTGAGACGGATTATTGTAACTACAAATCTCAACAGATTGGCGTATTGCATTTTCACATATCACACTAATTATAGCTCCTGGCACACCGTGTCCAGTACAATCAGCAACAGCAAAAACTGACACATCATCTTTTCTCGAATACCAGTAAAAATCACCGCTTACAAAATCCTTGGGCCTGTTTAAAATAAACACCTCCGCAAAATCTGATTTAATATCATCAATAGATGGCATAATAGCACTTTGCAGAAATTTTGCATACGTTAAACTATCAAAGATTTGTTTATTCTTCTTATCAACAATATCGAACTGTTCGCTAAGCTCATAAGTCCTTACTTTTACTAAACTTTCTAGCTCTTTCTGCTTTTCGCGAAAGGATTTAATACGGCTTAAGAAATACAAATAAACCATTAAGGCGACAAAGAGAATTACTGTAATTCGAAACCACCACGTTTTCCAAAAAGGTTTTAGTATTGTAAAAGGCATTGATGATACCTCATCGGACCAAATCCCATCGCCATTAGCA
>JBPXJX010000260.1:0-3896 GCA_051715525.1 Bacteroidales bacterium | reverse complement strand
CCTGGGGATAAATATCGAGTAACTCTTTAAAAATTGGTAATGCTTTTGCATAATCGTTTGCCTTAAAAAGCGAGTCAGCCACAACTCGTGCCTCTGACTTAACACTACCTACAGATATTTCCTGAGAAAATACTAATGATGATTTTAATATAATCAATATAAAGAGAAACCAACGATAAGCCTTCATGGATAAACACAGTTGATTAATAATTCACATTGTAAAAATAACACAATATTTGGGGTTATCCGAATTCGCAAATAAGTAGCTGCGTAAAATATTGAAATAATTACAATTACGATAAAGAAACGGGCAACATTTTTTTTGTAATAATATAATTTAACAGACCATTAAGGAATGAGCATCCTCCAAAATGTTCTATTTTTGAATACTTTATTAAAATTATTGTATCAAATATCTAATTATTAAACCTAAAACACTTTAAAAATGAATGCAAAAACTATTTTAAAACTGACATTTCTACTGCTTTTCACAACAAGTTTACATGCTCAGGATTTAAATGAGCAATTCTGGAAAGCAGCAAAAAGTAACGATGTTCCTACACTAAAAGCGTTAATTGAAAAAGGAGTAAAAATTGATGCTGCAACTCAATATGGAGCAACTGCGCTTATGTTTGCAACGGATAAAGGCAATATTGAAGCAATTAACTTTCTCCTTGAGAAAGGAGCAAATCCCAATATCAGAGATTCTTTCTACGGCTCGTCCCCTTTCTTTTGGTCTTTCAGTAAGGGCAATATTGAGGCTGTTAAAAGCATGCTTAACCATGGTGCAGACATTAGTACTGAAGATCCATTAATCTATGCCATGTACAGCGATAACCCAGAGATTGCCAAAGCCCTTATTGATAAAGGTGCGCCGGGGTTAGACAAGGCGATAATAATTGCAATACAAAACCAAAACACCGAAGTATTTTCATATATTCTCAAGTCAAACAAACTTAATGCTGATGCCCTTTCAAATGCATTAGTTTCTGCTACTGGCGCTAAAAATCAAAGCATGATAGATGCTTTAACACAAGTTGGGGCAAAATTGCCAGAGAAAAAAGAGTCTGCGGGAGAAATTAAGCGGTCGCTTATCGGAACTTACAAGAGCAAAGACGAAAGTACTATTATTACCAATATCAAAGACAATGCATTAACTGTTAGTTTTAACGGTAGCCCAGACTACAAACTTGCACTAAAAGAAGGATTTACATTCAATCTAGAACAGGATCTATCTATTACTTTCACATTCGAGTTAGTACAAGACATCCCGGTAAGCCTTTCATTCGAGCAGGGTGGTAACAAAGTTCAATTTTTCAGAGTAAACCAGCAAGCCCAAACTGAAACAGTAAAAAAAGAGGCTTTTACTGATATTACAGGTAAAGTAGTAAAACCGCTTAACTGGCCATCATTTAGAGGAAATCAAGCAAGCGGGATAGCCGATGGACAATACCCCCCTTTAAATTTCGATGCAACCAAAGGCACCAACCTAATTTGGAAAACTTACATCCCCGGGTTAGCTCACTCCTGCCCTATTGTTTGGAATGATAAAATCTTCTTAACAACAGCGCTAAGCAGCGATACCGCTGCTGAACTTCGAGTAGGTTTGTATGGCGATGTTGAGCCAGCAAAGGACAACTCATCTCACATTTGGAAGATGTATTGCATCGACAAAAAATCCGGAAAGATTCTTTGGGAGAAAAAAGCATACGAAGGAATGCCAAAAGTAAAACGCCACACTAAAGGAACACAGGCCAATTCTACCGCTTCAACCAACGGTGAATATGTAGTTGCAATTTTTGGTTCGGAAGGAATGATTTGCTACGATTTTAAGGGTAATGAGGTTTGGCGAAAAGACCTTGGCTTGCTTGATGCAGGCTGGTTCTTCGAAGAGGAAACTCAATGGGGGCATGCCAGTTCGCCCATCATCTATGGAGATAATGTTATTGTTCAGTGTGATAGATCTAAAGACTCTTATATTGCAGCCTACGATTTAAAAACTGGGAAAGAGATTTGGAAGACCATGCGCGAGGAGATATCATCGTGGGGAACACCAACCATCTACTATGGAAAAACTTACGACGAACTAATTACCAACGCAACAAAGTATATCAGAGGGTACAACCCTAAAACTGGCGAAGAACTTTGGAAAGTATCTCCTAACTCAGAAATAACTGTTGGAACCCCAATTGTTCACAACGACCTAATATTTGTAACTGGTGGATACGCCCCACTTCAACCAATTTACGCGATTATTCCTGGTGGTAATGGCAATATCTCCGTTGCCGATAGCCTTAACGCTGGACCCTTTATCAAATGGCGCACTAAGAAAGGCGGAACTTACATGCCAACACCAATTGCCTACAATGGTTTGCTCTACACCTTAAACAACAATGGAGCATTAAATTGCTATGATGCCCAAACTGGAGAAAGAAAGTACAAAGCAACATTAAAGGATGGTCAAGCATTTACTGCATCGCCAGTGGCGGCAGATGGGAAGTTGTACTTTACCAGCGAAGAGAAAGGTGTAATTGTTGTTAAAGCAGGTCCTGAGTTTGAGCAGGTAGCCATAAACCCTGTTGGAGAAGTATGTATGGCAACACCTGCAATATCAGATGGGTTAATATTTATAAGAGGTCAACACCACCTATTCTGTTTTGGGAAAAAATAGCGAAAACTTACATCTCTTACTTATCAAGGCTCCTCTGGGAGCCTTTTTTATTGATAAATAAAGATACTGACCCAAGTTAAATACAATGATATTCAACAGAAAACTCAAGTACTACCAACGCCACTATCATACAAATGGCAACGACTTTTAAAATTAATACCTCAACCTTGGAGGCATTACTTTTTCGATAAGTGATACAGTTAATCATAACCTTTTAAATTTGTTCTTTAGCTATAATACAACCTACCCTTTTTCAACCCTACCAAAAAATCAAAAATAATTAGGTAGGGTATTCTTCCCTTCTCTTGTACTAGATTAAAACCCGTTAAACTAAATAAGGAGGGAAAACTGGCAAGGTATTCCTTTACTCATCTGAAGTTGATGAGCCACAAATACCAAGTATAGATTACTAATTCCAATATGTAGTTGTAAATACTAACAATTTAAACTTTCAAAAAAACGAGGTTATGATTTCAAAAAAAATAGCACTACTTATAATTAGCCTTGCATCTGTGGCTATTGGAAGGGCTGGGATTTTTGACAACCTCCAACCTGTGCTAATTGCAACCAATATGCAATTTACTGAGGGTCCTGCTTGGCATCCTAATGGCTACCTAGTTTTCAGCGATATTAACGAAAACACCATATACAAATGGAGCGAACAGAGTGAATTGGAGACATTTGCTTACCCATCGGGAAACTCAAATGGCATTGCTTGCAAAAAGGATAATCGTTTTGTGGTATGTCGTCACTTGAACCATGATGTTGCTAGAATGGAAGAAAATGGCATCATAACCTCACTAATATCAACTTACAAAGGAAAACGACTTAATAGCCCTAATGATGTTACGATTAGCTATAGAGGGTCGATATACTTTACCGATCCCGATTATGGAGTAGCGGCCGAAGATAGAGAATTAACTTTTGAAGGGTTATACTGTATTCCCTATAATCAGCCAGAAACATTAATCCTGCTCGATAGTATGCTGGTAAAACCTAACGGATTAACCTTTGTAAGCGACTGGCGCACCCTATTCGTTTGCGAAAGCAGCACTAATACAATATACACTTATAACCTTCGCGACGATTGGCAAATACAGGATATCTCAAAAGATAAAAGGGTGTTCCTTAATGTTAATGGAAAAGGAGAAATCGATGGAATCACATCGGATATTTTTGGCTACATATATGTCGCCTTTGGCGATGGGGGAATAAAAATTTTTGA
>JBPXJX010000259.1:0-3448 GCA_051715525.1 Bacteroidales bacterium | reverse complement strand
TTGCGCTCGCTTTACTTTGCATTGGCTGGAATAGTTCATCGTTTCTGGCTGTTAAGCTATGGTCTTGCTATAGTGCTTGTTTTTGTAGGGTTTAAGATGCTAATGATAGATCTCTATAAAATCCCAATTGAGTGGTCGCTTATTTTTATAGCAACCATAATTGCTGCAAGTGTATTCTTTTCATTAAGGATTGATAAACCTAACAAATCCAAATCATGATACTCCTAAACGCTGATTTTTGGAACTATTTTGATGCGCATCATATAATTGAATGGGGTGGCTTATTCTTAGTGCTCGCAATCATTTATGTTGAAACAGGATTTTTCTTAGGATTTGTTATTCCTGGTGGCGATTATATGCTTTTTGCAACTGGTATTTTCTGCGGTACCCATTTTTTGGATATCCCATTAATATGGTTGGTTCTACTGCTTATTACAGCCGCTTTTCTTGGTGATCTTACAGGATATTTCAAGGGGAAATGGTTAGGAGGCAAACTATTTACCGATAATAAATCGCGTTTCTTTAAGCTTGAATATCTCGAAAAAGGTAATGGGTTTTACAATAAATATGGCATGTGGGCTTTTATTCTTGGCCGATTTATGCCGGTAATACGCACATTGGTGCCAATGATAGCCGGAGCGACTTCAGTTCCTTTTAAGAAGTTTTTACTTTTCAACATTTTGGGAGCTGTCACTTGGGTGGGTACACTAGTGCCACTTGGCTATTTCATAGGTAATGCATATCCTGATGTGCTAAAGTATTCGATTTATATAATGATTATTTTCGTTGGTATTGCATCGTTCCCTATGCTGAAAATTATGTTCTATAAAAAACAGAAATCATGAGAATGATATTTAACCTTGCTCAGACAGTAACTAATAGTAAATCGTTCAGAGCACTTATTTTCTCGTTAATCATTGCTTCAGCAGTTCTTGTTGGGATAGAAACTTATCATGATATAGCCTTAAGATATCGGCCTCTATTAACTTTTATCGATAGTTTTATTGTATTCTGTTTCACAGTAGAAATAATCGTTAAAATATTGGCGATGGGCAAAAGGCCTTGGGCCTTTTTTAGAGATCCATGGAATGTTTTCGATTTTCTGATTGTAGCCGTCTGTCTTATTCCAAATATTGATACACATTATGTGGTAGTTCTTCGAATTGTAAGGGTACTAAGAATTTTGAGAATGATTACTTTTCTTCCAAAATTGCGTCTTTTGATTGGCGCACTGCTTAAAAGCATTCCCTCCATGGGATATGTAATAATGCTTTTAACACTCTTGTTTTATATTTATGCAATTATTGGTGTGTTTCTATTTGGTGTAGCAGACCCAATGCATTTTGGAGACTTGATTCATGCAATGGTTACCCTTTTTAAAGTTTTAACGCTCGAGGGCTGGACTGATATTATGAATGTTCATATTTATGGTTCAACTGAAGGAAATCAGCAAATAGTATCAATTTGGCCTTTCCTCTATTTTGCAAGCTTTATTTTGATTGGTGCAATGATAATAATGAACCTTTTTATTGGGGTTATTATGAATAGCATGCAGGAAAGCCAAAATGAGATGATTGAGGAGATTCAGGAGGTAAAAACGAACACTCAAGACTCCGAGGAGCTATTTACTCGAATTGTTAATCGGTTAGATGAATTGCAAAAGGATATACAAAACCTAAAAAGGATAAATGACAAATAGAATTATAGGATAATTCATTATATTTATTAGGAGTTAATTAGCTTATAAACATTATTAAATGCAACTATACGATAAAACTTCGGTCAAGATTTCAAGGCTTGTAACTGAAAGCTATAGCACCTCATTTTCTATTGCTACTAGCCTTTTTGAGAAGGATGTGCGCGATGCCATTTACAGTATTTACGGTTTTGTCAGGTTTGCTGATGAAATAGTTGATACTTTTCATGAATTTGATAAAAAGTACTTGCTTGAGAAATTCGAGAGCGATTATTACGATGCTGTAAAGCAAGGTATAAGCCTAAACCCAGTTTTGCAATCGTTTCAACAAACGGTTAAAAAATATAGTATATCCGAAGAGCATATTCAAGCCTTTCTTACAAGCATGAAATATGATTTAGTTAAGAATGATTACAGCGATAAAGCTACGGCTGATAATTATATCTATGGTTCTGCTGATGTAGTTGGGCTAATGTGTTTAAAAGTATTCTGCAATGGGAATGATAAACTTTACAATGAACTTGAATTACCTGCAAGAAAATTAGGCTCCGCCTTTCAGAAAGTTAATTTTTTGAGAGATTTAAAGAATGACTTAGAAATTCTCGATCGAAGATATTTCCCAGAGCTGCAGCAGGGCAGGTTTGATGAAAAGAATAAACTGGTTATAATTCAAGATATCGAGAATGATTTTAATTCGGCGTTTGTAGGAGTAAAAAAATTACCGAAAAGGTCGAAACTCGCAGTGCTAATTGCTTATTACTACTATTTGAGTTTGCTGAAAAGAATTAAAAGAACGCAAGCGAATAGAATTCTTGAATCAAGAATTAGCGTTTCCAACTTCAAAAAAATGTTTCTTCTTTTAAAAGCGATGTTTGTATACAAACTTAGATTAATCTGAAATAATGAGCGATACATTCGTAGTACTAGTAGATAGTGATGATAATCAAATAGGCGTTTCCGAAAAGATGGAGGCGCACCGTAAGGCCTTACTTCATCGAGCCGTTTCAGTTTTTATTTGCAATTCAAAAGGGGAGTGGTTGTTGCAGCGGCGAGCTTTAGATAAATACCATTCAAAAGGTCTTTGGACAAACACATGTTGTAGCCATCCTTACCCAAACGAGTCAAGCATTGATGCTGCAAATCGCAGGTTAATGGAGGAGATGGGGATGAGGTGTGAATTGAACGAACTATTCAGCTTTACCTATAAAGAGGTTTTAGATAATGATCTTACTGAGTACGAGTTTGACCATGTTTTTATTGGTATTTCTGATGAAAAGCCAACGATAAACCTCGAAGAGGTAATGGAGTTTAAGTATATTGACTTTAGCGATTTACATAAAGACATTGGGCTAAACCCGAACAATTACACCGTTTGGTTTAAGATGATTTATGAGAGGGTCAATGAATTAAACTTAAAAAAATATGATAATAAATAATCAATTAAATCAATCTATTCGAATACAATGAAGATCCTATTAACAGGCGCAACGGGATATATTGCTAAGCTTCTATTGCCAGTTTTGTTGGATAATGGACATCAGGTGGTGTGCTGTGTTAGAGATAGGAATCGGTTTAATAAGCATAAATATGGTTCGAGTAATATTGATTTAATCGAGATTGATTTTTTAAACAAGCAGAGTCTACGAAATATTCCTTCTGATATAGATATAGCATTCTACTTTATCCATACTATGTCTTCACAATCGGGTGATTTTGGAGAAATGGAAAGCATTTGTGCGACAAACTTCAAAG
>JBPXJX010000258.1:0-1886 GCA_051715525.1 Bacteroidales bacterium | reverse complement strand
TTGTGGGCTGAATTTTGAGAGTATTTATTGCATTCAATAATTTGTTTAGCTCGCTTATGATTAGCATCGTAGAAGCCAAAATCAGTGGGATCTTGCCTTTAAGCAAAGTGTTGAGGATACTGTTGGCTGTGTTTGAGTTGTTGTAGTATAAAATAGTTAGCCCTAACAGCAGCAGAAATCCGTTTAAATACCATATATAAATCTTTCTCTGCTTTTGGGACGAAAACTCTAAAACAACCTTAAATAAAAAAAGAAAGATGTATGCTAAATTAAAAAAGTGGGTTATGTCTATTTTGTAAAGGTTTTGCTGATAGAATCCTATATAGAATAAGGAAATGACAATAAAGAATAACGACGATAAGGTAAAACCTAATTTGCTGAACCCTATAAGCCAGTTCCCAGTTCTTTTAACTATATCGGAGAGGATAAATAAAACCCTAAAAACTCTTTCTCTATATCTGAATAACTTCTTTTTTGCCATAAAAAAATTTGGGTAAAAGTTTTCTATTCAAAGTTTATCTTGTCTTCACGGTTAGCAAGAAGTCCAATCATCATGGCAATTACAGAAAGAATTATTGTTTGAATAATAAGAGAATTATTAACAATGCTAATTTTATGTTCAGGAATAATTGATAAGAAAAGTAATATTGTAATTAGCCCGCGTGGCGCAATATATAGGAGAGGTGATGTTGGAAGATTAAAAGTTCTTAAAGTAAACGATCGAACCATTATAATTAGCAATACAATACCAATAGCCCAAGGTAAAGTTTTGAAGTTCAATAATTCCTTGATATCCATAAGAAATCCAAATAAAAGAAAGAATAACGATCTAACTAGGAAAGTAGCTTCGTATGTAATACCCCTAAACTTTTGAACTTCAACAATCAATTTATCTGGATGAAGCTTCTCAATCCACTTAAGGTGTTTTATGTCGTTTAAGTTTCCAAGAAAGAGTCCAAAAATGAGAATGAAAATTAACCCAGGTAGGTGATACACCTTTGATATCATATAAATTAGCACAACAAGGAGTATGATGGGAGCATATGTGATATGATGCTTTATTCTGCTTAGCATGAAAGAAAGTCCTAAAACGGATATAAAAGAGACTAAAATGATGATTACGATTTGGATGGCGAAGGTTCCAAAAGACCAAATATTAATGATCTGATTAAAAGCAATAAAGTTGAAAAATAGTATCCCTAAAATATCCGATAAACTACTTTCATAAATTACAAATTCTCTTTGTTGATTCGATAAACTTTTTACACTTGGTATGGCAATCGCACTGCTTATGACACAGAACGGTATGGCGTTCAATATAGCATTATTAAATGATCCAAGTCCAAAGTAATAAAAGGTATAACCAATAATTAATGCAACAATAACCATAGGTATTAACGCAATAAGAAATGAATTCTTAATTACTCTCAACTTAGTTTTGTTAAGTTCAAGTTCAAGGGATGCTTCTAAAACAATTAAGATTAATCCAATGTTGCCAATTATTGGCAACACCGGGCTTAAATCAGGTAGTTCTATTGGTAGTATTAAAATAACTTGCTTAACAACTCCACCAAGCAATAATAATAGTATAATTGAAGGAATTTTGGTAAATGTCGAGCTAATATCAAAAATATATGCTAAAAGTAGTAAGACGCATATTGTTATTATTATGGCTGTTGACATATTCTATTTTAGAGTTAAAGGTAGGTATTTCATTCCTTGAGAATTGAATTATATAGAGAATTTTTATTGAGAAATAATTACAGTAAAGATGTAATTTCAAAATTCGTTATTACCTGAGAATCAAGACCAATAGTTAAACAACCATTGATCTTGATTGGGTTAATATTACTAAAGTAGAATCAAGTATTTTTAAATCACTCCTA
>JBPXJX010000257.1:0-3457 GCA_051715525.1 Bacteroidales bacterium | reverse complement strand
TTCAATAGGAGGTATTAGGATAGAGTTCTTCCTTTTCGGTTTAACCCTTGTTGGTGTTGCACTATTCCACCATCAAACATTTTGGGTGGCATTAACTGGTTTGACTGTTATTGTACTCTATAAACTAATCTTTATTTCGGGATATCCATTTGCTGAGCATTTCCTAGGCTCAAATTCTTTAGTAGATCAGTTTATTCACAAGGATATGCGCCAAGGAGAATGGGGAATTCTAATTAATCTTTTAGGGTTATTGCTTGGTTTTGCTGTATTAGCAAAGATTTTTGAAGAATCAGGTGTTCCAGACATTCTTCCTAATTACCTTCCAAATGACTGGAAAGGCCCGTTTGTACTTCTAATTTTCGTATTTGTTCTTTCATCTTTCCTCGATAACATTGCTGCCGCAATGATTGGTGGAACTGTTGCTTTAATTGTATTTAAGAATAATGTTCATATTGGTTATATAGCGGGTATTGTTGCAGCATCTAATGCTGGTGGAGCAGGAAGTGTCGTAGGTGATACTACAACAACTATGATGTGGATTGATGGTGTTTCTGCATTTAACGTTCTACATGCATTTGTTGCATCAGGTGTTGCCTTATTCATTATAGCTTGGTTTGCTTCACATCAACAAGATAAACACCAACGTATTACTGCAGATGCCACCCCTGGTGTTAAAGTTGACTGGATTCGTTTAGGAATTGTTGTTCTTATACTTATTGGAGCAATCCTTTCAAATGTATACTACGATATGCCTGCTCTTGGCGTATGGGTTGCAATTCTAATCGGTGCTATTTTTACAAAAATTCCATGGCACGAGATTGGGGCTTCATTTAAAGGTGCAATCTTCCTAATGTGCTTGGTTACATCAGCATCGTTTATGCCAGTTGAGACTCTACCAGATGCATCATGGATGACCGCATTCATTCTTGGTTTCGTATCAGCAGTGTTCGATAATATTCCTTTAACCAAACTTTGTTTAGATCAAGGTCACTTCGATTGGGGTATGCTTGCTTACTCAGTTGGATTCGGTGGTTCAATGATTTGGTTCGGTTCATCAGCAGGGGTTGCTATTACCAATAAATTCCCCGAGGCTCGTAACGTAATGTTATGGTTACGTAAAGGATGGCACGTTACACTAGCTTATATAGTAGGTTTCTTTGTATTACTACTTATTATGGGCTGGGAACCTGCAAGTAATAAGCAACATCAAGAGCCTGCCATTGAGTGCAAAGCCGCCGATTGCCCTGTTAAGATGAAGGCTGAGGATTTGAAAAAGCATAATGAAGAAGCACAAAAGCAATAAATAAAACTTCTTTAAACTAACAAACGCCGCTCGTAAGCGGCGTTTGTTTTTACTAACCTTAGTTGGTAATCTTACCTAAGGAATACCAACCTGATTTTACAAACTAACCAAATATGAAAAGTCATAATCGGTTTTGACGAGAAAACTAACCTTTGTTCAACTCATCAACATGTAGATGCATAAAAAGCAAAAAGGTTGCTTAAAGAAACAACCTTTTTGATAAAAAATTAAGAATTTAGCTATTCCCCGAAAAAAAAGTTTATAGTTTGCTTTAAATCAGGATGAAGGCTTTGTGCGACGGGGCACTCTTTTGCCGATAATTCAATGAGTTTACGCTCTTTTGCTGAATAGTTGTTATGAGGAAAATGTAAGTTGATGGCTATTTCAACGACCCTTCTTGGATTTGTCCCCATAATTTTAGTTACATCAATTTTTGTTCCATCGATATTGAACCCGTGAGTACGTGCAGCAATGCCCATTATTGTTACCATACAACATCCGAGTGATGTTGCAAGTAAATCGGTAGGGGAGAAGTACTCTGCTTTCCCTTGGTTGTCGAGCGGAGCATCGGTAAGTATTTTACTTCCTGAATAGATGTGTTCGGCTTCAGTTCTAAGCTCGCCTTTGTAGATAATATTTGATGTGCTCATAGTTTTTTTATCAAAGTTAGATTTTTAGTAAACTAATGTATCCCTTAATTTTACCTTTCTAACAAATTTAAAAAGGTATAGTTTATTTTTTATTCTTTTTTGAAGATTTTGCATGCTTGTTGAAATCCAAGGCAAGTCCAATCCAATAGTCTAAATCTTTTTGGGTTTTCATCCCAATTTCCTCGATAAGGATATAACCTTTCATTGGGCGTTTAGTAAAATCCATAGTTCGACAACCTAATTTCTCTACAACAGTTTCATGTAGTTCGGGAGCAATTCGGCACATCAATTCATCTTTTATAATGCCCACGCACATTTTATCGTTATACATAAACACCAAACCACCCATCATCTCTTTTTCTTCGATGTTCTGAAGATTAACTAATTGTTCGCGTACTCGATTTGCCAGATTTTCGTTGTATGCCATAACTTTTACTATTTGTAAAACAGACTATTAGTTGGTAAATGTAAATTTAAGAAGTGTACGTTGATAATTCCAATAAATCGAAGTTTAAAATTTTGGCAAGGAGTAGATATAGGTTGCAATTATACTTTTTAAACTCGCTAGGTCTTTCAATAAAGTTTTCAATGGTAACAGCAAAGAACTCATTCATATTTGTTGCTGAATACTCGCGAAAGAATGATGCGCCTTCAGGGCTCTCCTTTACAGTTCTCATCTCTTTAATTGCCTCCCGTTCAAAAGCCCTCATAGTGTCACTGTCTAAAAAGTTATAATCATTATTTTCAACAATATCTTGTAATTTAAGCGCATGGGCCATTTCATGATAACCTAAATTAACGCCATCGCGAGGATCGCGAAACCCCTCCATAAAGCAATTCCACGAAAGAACAATTACGCCGAGCTGGTTCACCTCACCTTGATGATATTTGCCGGTTAGTCTTGAGTAATATTTATCAGGATAAATTATGATTGTTCGAAAATGTGAGAAGTAAACATCGGGATATCCCATGGTAATTTGAATTGCTGAACCTGCAATTAGGGCCTTCATCTCGGGGGTTACTTGTATTGCCCCACGAGTTTTAAAGGTTTTCATGTTAATAAAACGTTGGACTCTACTTTCAAAAAGGAGCCTATCCTCTTCGCTCAGTTTGCTGAGAATTGGAAAATATTTATCAATATATGGTTGGTAAATTGGGTTTAGTTTGGTTCGGAATAAGTGCCTTCCAAGTTTATTTTTAATCCATGCGCTACCCGGTAAATTATATTTGAAGTAAAGAGATATTGAGTATAACCCAAAAGCAATGATGATGAAAATTTGAAGTGTGTTATCAGATGATGAGTTCATTGTTGAGGATTTAAAGATATTCTTTTAAAGATAATGTTTTTGATTTTTAGTTGGTACTCGCTGATAAAAATAAAAAAAGGCACCCGAAGGTGCCTTTTCAATTTATATGGAAATATGATTATACTAAACCTTGGTCAAGCATAGCGTTAGCAACTTTTAGGAAGCCAGCTACGTTAGCACCTTTTACGTAGTTGATA
>JBPXJX010000256.1:0-1240 GCA_051715525.1 Bacteroidales bacterium | reverse complement strand
ATAAACCCAAAATCGGTGGCTAAACCTTGGTTTTTAAAATTAAGAAGAAAACTTACAGGAGAAATACTACCTAATCCAACGCTACTAACATTTCCAAGCGCATCGTAAGAAACATTCAACGGGAGCGATGTGTTCACCTTTGGATTCCAAGTTGCATCAATATCATATGTCAATTTATTCACTGAAATATCAATTGGACGGCGTTTAGTAAACACACCTGCCAAACCAAACAACACCTTAGCATGAGCCCCAATATAAAAATCGCGGCCCATTCTTCTTGAATAGCCAAAAGAAAACTCCCTGTAATAGAATGCATTTACGCCAGGGTTACGTGTGCTAAATCCATCGCCAACATACTGAGTATTTCCATCTTTGAACATTTTTACAAACTCTTTGGAATAAAAAGCCTTAAAATCAACTTTTTCAGTCCAAGCAAAATTGAAATATTGGTTTTTATCGTACATGAAACCAAAAGAAAAAGGGGTATAATGAAACTCGAGGGTTAAAAAGTCTCTCATATGCATCTTTGAAGCAAGCAAATCAACATCCAAAGATTGCATTCCAGGAGATAAAGAGTTATAAGAAAAGCCTGTTGAATTTAAGTTAAGATGTAATGTTGTTAGTAAAGGCAAACCAAAATATTGGATACATTTAGTTTGTACCGCGGGGTTTACAAAGTTCGATTGTGGAATATCGTGCATGAAGAACAGGGTATTATCCTGCTGTGAATAAACATAACTTGAAATGATTGACAGTGCTAGAACTAGCTTAAATTTTAAAAATCGCATCACTAAACTTCATTAAGAATAAAATCAACCCTAGCACCTAAATGGCATTTCATTTTGAAACCATCGAAATATGGGAAATAAGCAGTATTTACATCTTTCAATTTAATCTTTAAGTAGTAAACCAATCTATCAGCAGTTCGAATACCTTCTATTGAAGATTTATCGAATTCAATTTTACTATTACTATATCCAGGACTAACAATATTGCCATTAAAAAGAACAGCGCTTTCCCTAATTGTAACAGCAGGAAAATTGTAAAGAACAGCATCTGATGGGTCAATAAACGAAAGTTCTATAGTACCTGGGGCAGGAAATTCATTCCAGATATTTAAACTGAACTCTAAATAGCTAACATCTTCAGATTTTTCGTAAATTTTATGTAGGTCAACAGTTACTGTATCTGAATAATATATGTATTCATATTTAGCCCAACTAGGTACATCCTGAGTCAA
>JBPXJX010000255.1:0-4909 GCA_051715525.1 Bacteroidales bacterium | reverse complement strand
CTCAAACGCTTTACTGAATACCTCGGAGTTGAACTCGCTCTTTTCGTTCCCAGTTAGGTTGGCAAAAAGTTTCTCGAGCGTAGCCGATTTCTCAGTTTTTAGTTCATCGAATGTGCCATCGGCTAGTACTTTCCCGTCGTTGATAAGGATAATCCTATCCGAAATCTTCTCAACCACATCCATGAGGTGCGAGCAAAAGAAAATTGTTTTTCCTTCGGCAGCAAGGCGTGCAAGCATCTCCTTTACAAGAATAACTGAATTTGCATCAAGCCCAGATAATGGCTCATCGAGGAAGATGATATCAGGATTATTGATAATACCTGCCATGATTAGAATTTTTTGCTTCATCCCTTTTGAAAAGGTGTCCATACGCTGGTCGGCATTCTTTTCCATTCCAAAGATAGAAAGCAGGTTATCTATCCGAGGATCAAGATTATCCTTTGAAATTCCATAAAGCGTTCCAACAAAATTCAGGTATTCCCTTGGTGTAAGTAAATCGTACAAAGCACCATTCTCGGGCACATAGCCGATACGTTTCTTAATCTGTATACCTTGAGTTTTCAGATCGTAGCCAAACACTTTAATATCGCCTTCAAACTCGGTAATAATTCCACAAAGAATCTTTACCGTTGTGCTCTTACCTGCCCCATTGGGACCGATATAGCCAATAATTTGCCCTGGCGTTATCTCTAAATCAATTCCCTTAAGCACTTCATTACTGCCATACGATTTTCGCAAACTACGAATTGAAATCATTGAATTGCTCATTTTAAATATCTTTTTTATAGGTTTTAGTAAATCAAAAGTATAAATTCTTTAAACAAAAAGATGGAAATAGATTATATAACTTTTGTTAAGAACTAAACACAATGTGGCTAAACTATTTTATTAACACCCTGTTATATGGTATATTTTAGGTTGTTGATAAAAGCTTGTAATCCAAAAGCATCAATCCTAGATTTTATCGATCAAACTTTATAACTTTACAAATTAGAAACTATGACAACAATAAGTTTAAAATCAGGCGATAAGGCACCCGAATTCGTTTCTGTTGACCAAAATGGTAAGCAGATTAAACTCTCCGACTATAAAGGGAAGAGATTGATCCTATACTTTTACCCAAAGGATAACACATCGGGATGTACTGCCGAAGCATGTAGTCTTCGTGATGGGTATCAGCAATTAGGCAACTTAGGTTACGAAGTAATTGGTGTTAGTCCTGATAGCGAGAAATCGCACCAAAACTTTATCAAGAAGTTTAACTTACCATTTAGCTTGATAGCTGACACCAACCAAGATGTAGCAAACAGTTATGGTGTATGGGGCGAGAAAAAGATGTACGGGAAGAGTTACATGGGAATATTAAGAACAACATTTATAATTGACGAAAAGGGTATTATAGCGCATGTTATTTCGAAAGTAAATACCGGTGAACATGTTAGCCAGATACTAGAATTAATCGGAAAACCTTAAAAATTAATCACATAATGGCAGATACCAAAGAAACAAAAGAAGCCGCTGCAAAAAAGGAGATTAGCAAGGATAAGCTAAAAGCCCTACAGCTTACACTGGATAAAATCGAAAAAGATTTCGGAAAAGGCTCCATCATGAAGATGGGCGACAAGGCCATTTCTGACATTCCTAGCATTTCATCTGGATCAATTGCTCTTGATGCCGCATTAGGCATTGGCGGTTATCCACGTGGTCGTGTTGTTGAGATATATGGACCTGAATCGTCAGGTAAAACAACATTGGCAATACATGCCGTTGCAGAAGCACAGAAACTAGGTGGAATCGCTGCGATTATCGATGCTGAGCATGCTTTCGACCGCACCTATGCTGAAAAGTTAGGAGTTGATGTTGAGACACTTCTTATTTCTCAACCCGATAATGGCGAGCAAGCACTTGAGATTGCCGATAACCTTATCCGCTCAGGGGCAATTGATATTATCGTTATTGACTCTGTTGCCGCTTTAACTCCAAAGGCTGAGATCGAAGGTGAGATGGGCGATAGCAAGATGGGCTTACAGGCACGTTTGATGTCACAAGCACTTCGTAAATTAACCGGAACAATCAGTAAAACAAATACTTGCTGCGTTTTCATTAACCAGCTTCGCGATAAGATTGGCGTGATGTTCGGCAATCCAGAAACCACCACAGGTGGTAATGCGCTTAAATTCTACGCTTCGGTACGTGTTGACATCCGCAAGCTAAACCAAATAAAGGATGGCGACGAATCGACCGGTAACCGCGTTCGCGTTAAAATTGTTAAAAACAAACTTGCTCCACCTTTCAAGAAGGCTGAGTTCGACATCGTATTCGGTGAAGGAATCTCGAAGATTGGTGAGATTATCGATATGGGCGTTGAGATGAATATTATCAAGAAAAGTGGCTCATGGTTCAGCTATGGCGAAACCCGACTTGGCCAAGGCCGCGATGCGGTTAAGCAGCTGCTAGCAGACAACGTTGAACTTGCCGATGAAATGGAGAAGAAGATAGTAGAGAATTTAAAAAGCAAGTAAGAATTTTCATTTAAAAAGCCCTGACAATTGAATAAATTGTCAGGGCTTTTTATTTTAACCTCCAGTAAATCTAGAGGTTAAAATCAAATTACATATTTTTTTATTTAAAAAACTTAATTAACTTTATAATAGTAATTTATCAATATGTAAAAAAAATGAAAAAACATCTTATTAAAAAAGTTCTCTTTTCTTTATGCATTCTCATTATGCAGAATTCATTTTGCCAAGTGAATTTTAAATCAGGTTATATTATTGACCACAAAGGGGATACCATTAGGGGCCTTATTGACTACAGGAATTGGAGTGTAAATCCTAAGATAATAACCTTTAAAAAGTCAGCCGAGGATCAAAAAACAACATACTCTCCACTTGATATAAGAAAGTTTGGGGTAGAAGATGAGGTTTACGAAGGGGCTATAGTTAATATTGATAAGAGTTCAATATTACCAGAAAGTTTATCTAAAAAGGCAGAAATCGAATACCAACCAGATACAGTATTCCTTCAAACACTTATCGGCGGTGAGAAAAATTTATTCTTTTATCGCGACGTCAATAAAAAAACATACTTCTTTACAAAACAAGGTGAAACATTTGATTATTTAGTTTATAAATTATATGAGAAAATTGTAAATGGAGTACCTAGCATAGCCTACAATAAAAGGTATATTGGTCAACTCACCGTTTACTTTCAGGATTGTCCAAAAATCAAAAACGAAATAGCCAAAACAAGCTATACTCAAAAGGGTTTAATTAGCTTATTTAATGAATACAACAAATGTACAAAAGGAGAGAACTTATCTAACGAATCAAGAGAAAAGTTAAAATTTGAACTTGGCCCAATTGCAGGGTTATCTCTCACAAAATTTGATCTTACAGGAGAAAGCTCTTATTCCTCGTCGATAATTAAATTTTCAACCTCTAAAGACATTACTATCGGTTTATTTTTAAATATTGTACTCCCACGAAACCAAGGAAAATTTTCGATTAACAATGAATTAATGTATACACATTATAGCGTAGAGGGGAATGGTTCACATTATAATAGTTGGGGTCCAATTGGAGATTATTATGAATCTATCGAATTCAGCTATATAAAAATGAATAACATGTTAAGGTATAAATTTCCTTTAAAAAAAATCCACCTGTTTTTAAATGCTGGAAGTTCAATAGGATTTGCAATTAAATACTCAACATATAAAGAAGGGTATTTTTGGGTGAATACGGGTATAATTAATTATTATGAAGGCCCATTATTGGATGAAGTTAGGAAAATTGAATACGGAATTAATGGTGGATTAGGAGTAGCATACAAAAAAATATCATTCGAATTTAGGGAGGAGGTGACTAACGGTTTTTCGTCTCAATCATCTCTAATAACAAAGGTTAACAGAATGTTCTTTATTGTGGGTTACAAATTCTAATGATTTTGTAAAAAGCATCATTGGATATTCTTTTTGATTTTAAATTAGTTTTTCATATACGTTAATTGATATTGATAAAAAACTTTGGAGAGTTTAAAGAATAAGTAAGATTTTTTCACTTCAAAAAGTCCTGACAGTTAAAAATTTGTCAGGGCTTTTTTTAATTACTCTTCAATATTCAGTTAATTTACCATGCCACACAACATGTTTTTTTAAAAGAAAGTTCAATTATCTTCACAATAGAAATTCAGCATTCAATTATATCAATAAATTTCAAACAGAAGCAAAATGAACAAACAACTTATTAAAACAGTTCTCATTCTTTTATTCATTCTCATGATTCAAAATTCATATGGTCAGGAGAACTTTAAATCAGGTTTTATCATTGACCAAAAAGGGGATACCATTAAGGGACTTATTGACTACCGGAATTGGAGTGTAAACCCTAAAAAGATAGCTTTTCGCAAAACTATTGAAGATAAAAACACAATTTATTCACCATTAGATATTAAAAAACTTGGAGTTGAGGGTGAAATATACGAAGGGGCAATTGTGAATATTGATAAGAGCTCCATTTTGACTGAGAGTTTATCTAATAAGGCAGATATTGAATATCAGCCAGATACTTTATTCCTTCAAACGTTAATTACAGGAGAGAAAAGTCTATTCTATTATCGCGACAATAATAAAAAAACTTACTTCTTTACTAAGCAAGGTGAATCATTTGACTATCTAGTTTATAAATTATACGAAAAGAAAGTAAACGGAACATCTAGCATTGCATACAATAAAAGGTATTTGGGACAGTTAACTGTTTACCTTCAGGATTGCCCAAATATCAAAGACAAGCTAGCCAATACCCCTTATAGCCAAAGGGGTATAATTAACTTATTCAATAAATACTATACATGTACAAATAAGGAAGCTACATTTAAAAAAACAAAGGAAAAACTAAAAAGATCGGAA
>JBPXJX010000254.1:0-9522 GCA_051715525.1 Bacteroidales bacterium | reverse complement strand
TTATTTAGCGAAATAACGAAATAGATTGGTATCTGCTGCAATTATGGCATAGGCTTTAAAACATGGCTGTATAACATAATTAAAGGTGATAGAAGTCAGTTTTTTAGGCAAAAGGAAAGCGCAACCTAATTGATTGCGCTTTTCAGTATTTTACAAATCAGCTATTATCACTTCTTCTTTTGCATCTCCTGCTGCTTAGCAATCTGTTCTAGCTTCTCTTGCCATTTCGATTTCTTAACTGGTTTCTTAGAATTCTCGTGCAACTTTGCTAGAATCTTTTCATCATCAACGAAGCGCCTTATTAACATTGTTTGACCTAAAGTAAACATGTTAGCTAGGAAATAGTAATAACTCAAACCAGCAGCATAGTTATTAAACCAAACCACCATCATAATAGGCATTAGGTAAATCATCATAAACTTCATACCCGGTAGCTGTGCATTGGTATCGCCCATTTGATCGGCATTCTGCTTTGATGTAATAAATAAGGCGGCAGCCATTAAAAGGGTGAACAAGCTTACGTGAGCACCATACATTGGTATTTCAAATGGCAAATTGAATATTGCATCGAACGATGAAAGGTCATCGGCCCATAAGAAACTCTGCTGACGTAGTTCAAACGAAGCAGGGAAAAAGCGGAACATTGCAATTAGGAATGGGAACTGAATTAGAATTGGAATACAGCCACCAAGTGGGTTAACACCAACCTTACGGTAAAGCGCCATGATGGTTTGCTGCTTCTTTATAGCATCTGCCTTACTTGGATATTTCGCGTTAATCTCATCAACCTGAGGCTTAAGAACACGCATTTTTGCTGAGCTTAAGTAAGATTTGTAGGTTAATGGAAGAAGAATTACCTTAAGAAGAATTGTAAGAATTAAAATGATCAAACCATAACTTGCAATTTTACTACCAAGAATATCAAATGTAGGAATAACAAGGTATCTATTAATCCACTTGATTATCCAACGTCCTAAAAAGATATTTTGTTCAAAACCTAAATTGTAAGATTTTAAAGTTTTAAAGTGGTTTGGTCCAAAGTAGAAGTTAAAACCAATTGTCTCGTTTTTACCATCTTGAAGTGGTAACGACATGCGTGCTGTCAAATCTTTCAACTCGGGTCCATTCTCATCCAATTTCTGGAATGATAAATCGGCATTAACAAAATCATTCTTCGCAACAAGTATTGATGAGAAGAACTGATGCTTAAAGGCAACCCATTTAACTTTGGTTGTCAACTCTTTTTTTGCATCTTTCGACATTGCCGAAAGTTCCTCATACTCATCATTTGGGAAACAGTAAGAAATTGTAGTGTAATTATTCTCATTCTTTGCTCCCTTTTCGAGCTGGTGCATCTTTGATTTCCAGTTCAAATCAATTGTTCCAGTACGACCGCTGATAACATTATCCATTCCGCTTAAATGGATATCAAAACCAAGAAGGTAGCTACCAGGAGTGATAGTATAAATATAATCAATATAAGAATTTTCACCAGCATTTAATCGCATGGTTAACTTCTGTACACCGCCTTTAGTATCGGCAATTATGATTGAATCTGCTCTATCGGGGATAAAGAAAAGTTTTTGAGTCTCAATATTATTATTGTTTCCCCAAAATTGTAATCCAAAATCGCTTTCCTCTTCATTAAATAGAATAAGTGGCTTGCCTGTATAGGTTTTATAGTTTTTTACCTCAACTGAGCTAATTCTACCTCCAAGTGTTGAGATATTTACTTTTAGCAAATCGTTTTCAAGGATAATATGCTTATTTACACCATCAAGCGAACTAGCAAATGTTCCCATTTGTTTAACTACTTCAGTTTTTTTAACTGAATCCATTTTCATTTTTTCAGCATCAAATACCTTTTGCTGAACCGCATTTTCTGCGTTAGCTCGTGCAATAGAATCGGCTTGATGTTGCATTTTTGCCTGTTGCTCTTTAGATGGGGTATTTAAATACCCAAACAGAACTAGTATCCCAAAAATCAATACTATCCCAATAATCGTATTCCTGTCCATTATAATTAAATGATATTAATTTCTTACCAAAAAGATGCCACCCTTAAAAAAGGGCGGCACAAATGTAATAATTTCCTTAATAGCTACTTACTATTTTCAAGTGCAGCTTTAACAAAGTTTACGAAAAGAGGATGAGGATTAACAACAGTGCTCTTATACTCTGGATGAAACTGAACTCCTACAAACCAAGGGTGCTTAGGAAGTTCTATTATTTCAACCAAATTTGTATCAGGATTAGTACCTGTAGCAATCATTCCCGCTTTCTCATACTGCTCCATATAGGCGTTATTAAACTCATAACGATGGCGATGGCGCTCTTGAATATCGGTTTTACCGTAAGCTTTAGCTGCTTTCGAGCCCTTTTTAATAACGCAGTGGTAAGCACCAAGCCTCATTGTCCCCCCTTTATCGATAATACCTTTTTGGGTTTCCATTAAATCGATTACAGGATTTTGTGTATTGCGCTCCATCTCAGTTGAGTTGGCATCTTTTAGCCCAAGCACATTTCGTCCAAACTCAATTACAGCGCACTGCATACCAAGGCAGATTCCAAGGAATGGAATACCTTTCTCTCTAGCATACTTAACGGCAAATATTTTACCCTCAATTCCTCTATGACCAAAACCCGGAGCAACAATAACGCCCTTTAAATGACCCAGCTTCTCTTCAAGGTTTGATTCTGTGATTGTTTCTGAATGAATAGTTTGCAATTCAACCTTGCATTCATTAGATGCTCCTGCATGTATAACTGATTCAACGATTGATTTGTATGCATCTGGCAATTCAATATACTTTCCGATTAAACCAACCCTAATAGTTGATTTTGGGTTTTTAAGCTTTGAAATAAATTCCTTCCAAGCTACTAAATCAGGCTCATTTCCAACAGGAAGATTTAACTTTTTAAGAACTGTTAAATCCAATTTCTCCTCTAGCATTAAAAGCGGTACTTCATAGATGGTTTTAACATCTATTGATTCTACAACAGCCTCTGGTTCAACGTTACAGAATAACGCTACTTTCCTACGTAAGTCCTCGTTTAATGTTTTTTCGGTTCTGAGAACAAGCACATCAGGTTGAATACCATTTTCGAGTAAAACTTTAACCGAATGCTGAGTTGGTTTTGTTTTTAGTTCTCCTGATGCTGCTAAATATGGTACTAGGGTTAAATGTATAAAAACTGAGTTTGAAGGGCCTAGCTCCCAACGAAGCTGTCGAACAGACTCAATATAAGGTAGCGATTCAATATCACCAACTGTACCACCAATTTCGGTAATCACTACATCATACTTATGCTTTGTTCCAAGTAGTTTTATTCTTCCTTTAATCTCATCAGTAATATGTGGAATAACCTGAACTGTTTTTCCTAAGTATTCGCCCTTACGTTCTTTGTTTATTACCGATTGGTAAATTCTACCTGTTGTAACATTGTTTGCCTGCGAAGTAGGTAAATTGATAAACCTTTCGTAGTGACCTAGATCGAGATCGGTTTCGGCGCCATCCTCGGTTACGTAGCACTCGCCATGCTCGTAAGGGTTTAATGTACCAGGATCGACATTAATGTAAGGATCGAGTTTTTGAATTGTAACCGAATAACCCCTACTCTGAAGGAGTTTTGCTAGTGAAGCAGAGATGATACCTTTTCCTAATGATGAAGTAACACCTCCGGTTACAAAAACATACTTGGTATTATGTGGCATGGATATTAATATTTTGATATTTAACCAATTAAGTCGAACTTACATTTTTAAAAATAAATTTGGAGTACTGGAAAACAGAAAATACACCCATCAATCCAATACTCCATTATTCATTAACCGACATACTATCGGTAATAATACGGTTTTCTAGTCTATATCGAGCTTATCAATCATTTTGATTTTCTCCTCGAGCATCTTTATCTCCTCTTTTCCCTTTTGTATGTTACGCTCAACATCTTTAATCATCTGCTCAGCATTCTTCGATTTAGCAAAAAAACCTATATTGTTTTCCCAAAGGGTGATATCGCTTTCTATCTGTCTTAGCCTGTTGAATAGTTTGTCGCGCTCATTCCTCACCTTGTTCTCCTGACGAGGGTTACCGTGAACATTCTCCAAACGGCTCTTGAACTTAAGTAGATTACGCTTCGACTCGTCAATCTTTAGATTCTCGAAATGCTTATTAATCGCATCGCGATATCTTTTTTGAATTGCCTCCTTTTGCTGAATTGGAACATATCCAATTTCGGCCCAACGACGTTGAAACTCTTTTAAAGCGGTTAGATTATCTTCAACCTTTTCAAGAAGTTGGTATCCTTCAATATCACTTATAAGTTGCTCTTTTGCTTTTAGGTTATCCTCATACTTATTATCAACCTGTGCAAAATGTTGCGATTTTTGATTAAAGAAATAATCGCAAGCAGCACGGAATCGCTTCCAAAGCTCATCGCTATGCTTACGGGGTACTGAGCCAATCTCTTTCCAACGCTTTTGAAGTTGAATAAGATCTTCAGTAACCTTTTTCCACTCATCACTATCTTTTAAAGCCTCAGCCTGTATACAAAGTTCAGTCTTAAGCTGAAGGTTATTTTGTTGCTCCTCGCGGGCATCGGTATAAAAATCGCGTTTGTTATTAAAGAAAGCATCGCATGCATTACGGAAACGCTCGTAAACCTTGTTATTATCCTTTTTTGGTGCAAAACCGATTGTTTTCCAAACCTTTTGCAGCTCAATCATCTCCTTTGAGCGTTTATTCCAGTCTTTATTAGAAGTAATTGCAACGGTTGAAAGCTCTTCAGCTTTCTCGCAAAGTGCTACTTTTGCCTCTAAATTGCGCTTTTGTTCATCGCGTTGACCCTCAAAATGCTCCTGATGCTTCTTATTAATTTTAGCAGTAGCCTCTTTAAATCTATCCCAAATTTCGGTTCGATGTTCCTTTAATACAGGGCCAATCTCGCGCCACTGGTTATGATATTTTTGAAGTTTTTTGAATGCAGCAATTACCGATGACTCAAGAAGTAGCTCCTCAGCCTTTTCACATAAAAGTATCTTCTCCTCAAGGTTACGCTTTAAATCCAAGTCGCGCAACTCGTTGTTAATCTTAACAAAATCGTAAAAGTGTTGAACATGGTGATGATATGTTTCCCACAAATCGTTAAGATTTGCTTGAGGTACTGGGCCAATCTCACGCCAGCGTTGTTGCAATTCACGAAACTCTTGGAACGATTGATTAAAAGAATCTGGCTTGTTAACAAGCTCCTTAATAGTTTCGATAATTTTTTGTTTCTCAATTAGGTTTTGAAATTTTTGTGCTTCAAAATCTTTATTATATGCTCCACGTAAATCGCGATACTGTTTTAGTAACTCTTTAATTTGAGGCTCAAATAAATCCTCAGGAGCAGTAAACTGATCAAGTGCTCCACCAGCATCGATAAACTCTTTACGCTTCTTCTCAATTTCTGATTTATGTTTTTTGTAGAAGTTGATCTTTACACTTTCAACATCTACTCTTATTTTCTGAATAGGTTTTTCGTGCAAAAGCACTTTCAGCGCTTCAACCAACTCGGCTTTGGTCATTGCTGTATAATCACCAAGTTGAATTGGAGTAATTTCGTGATCGTCGTCGGCAAATTCATCCGATTCTTCATCATCGTTTGCAACAATCTCATCATCAATCTCAATGGGTTGAAGATTAGTATCAAGCTCTTCATCGTCATCATGCGATGCGTGGGTTGCTATTGGTTCGTTTTCACTTACAGTTTTACTACTTATTTCAGGTTCATTTACTTGAGGAGTCTTTTGCTCCACAATTTCAGCGCTGTTGTCGGAGGTAACTGCAGTATTTTCGGCTTCGCCGAACTTCTGATCCACATTTGGATCATTCAGATCTTGATTATTCATGAGCTACAAAAATATTAACTTGCTTAAAAGCAATTGATTAATGGGTCGTACCGCTATACATTTAGCACACGAAAATAAGCATTATGTAGTAACAGTCAAAGATTTTAGAGAAAAAACATTATTTATAGAGGATTTTGATAGAAAAATTTCACAGTATAAAATATTTCAGAGTTAAAGGGTTTCAGAGTTACAGGGTTAAAGGGTTAAAAGGTTACAGAGTTGAAAAGTTTCAGGGTTACAGAGTTGTAGAGTTTATTACAGTATCTAGTGTTTCCTCTCTTCTCTCTTCTCTCTTCTCTCTTCTCTCATTTCTCATCTCTCATCTCTCACAACTGACAACAATCTCTCAACCTGAATAATTTATTAACTTTGCCCAACAATTAGATAATTTATGCGGATTGATATCATAAGCGTTTTGCCAGAACTACTCGAAAGTCCTCTTGGGCATTCAATAATAAAGCGTGCTCAAACCAAGGGTTTGGTTGAAATAGCCACCCATCAACTTAGAGATTACTCAAGCAATAAGCATCGTACTGTTGATGATTATGCCTTTGGTCCAGATGCTGGAATGGTTATGATGATTGAACCCATTTTCAAGGCAATTGAGAAGTTAAAAAGTGAAAGGGATTACGATGAGATTATTTACACTTCACCTGATGGTGAGCCTTTAACACAGCAACTATCGAACCAGCTGAGTACTAAGAAAAATCTGTTAATCCTTTGTGGCCATTATAAAGGAATAGATCATAGGGTTCGTGAGCATCTTATAACAAAAGAGATTTCCATTGGCGATTATGTTCTTTCTGGAGGTGAACTTGCTGCTGCAGTAATAGTTGATAGCGTGGTTAGGCTTGTCCCTGGTGTTCTATCGGATGAAACTTCAGCATTAACCGATTCTTTTCAGGATAATTTACTGGCTCCACCAGTATATACACGACCAGCTGTTTATAATGGATGGAAAGTACCTGATATTCTACTTTCGGGCAACTTTAAGGAGATTGAAAAATGGCAAATGGAACAAGCGTTAGAACGCACAATACGATTAAGACCCAACCTACTAGATGAAAATAAAAAAGGCTAACCGGTTTGGTTAGCCTTTTGATTAAAGTGAAATTGTAACAATCTCCTTATTAATTTATTCTAATGTTTGTGCTCGCACTTCTTTTCACAAGCAGTTGTATCTTTTTTTGCACAAGCAGTTGTGTCTTTTTTCTCGCAGCAAGCAGCAGTGCTATCTTTCTTTTCGCAACACTCTTTTTTCTCACCTTCTTTTGCTTCTTTTGCTTGTCTTGGTCCACATGAAGCAAAAGCTAATGCGCTAAGGAATACAACTCCTAATAAGATCGATTTAGTTCTTTTCATAACAACAGTTGGTTTAGTTTATTAGTTTTTAAAATTTGAACCCCAAAATAAGTTAGTTTTTTGTATAAAACCAAATTATGATAATAGATTATTTAAAACTAAAATTGTAACTAAAACCTGCTGATATCCATCTTTTTGGCTGAGAAACATTACCAATATCTACATTGTTCTTATTGAAAACATTATTCGCTTCAGCGTAAATAGAGTAGTTATCGCTAGTCCAGCTTAATTTTAAATCAATTAGCCAAAACGATTTATAGCCATGTAAAATACCAGCAACATCTTTATATTCGCCAGCTCACTCTTGCCAGTTAAATTGAGTGTTAAGTACTAGTTTACTTATTATTTGATTGTTAATCCCAAATCGAAGGTTATGCCTCATAAAATCTAGAGCATAATAGGAATTAAAATCTCCCTCCTTTTTATCTACCCAGTATCTAGTATAGTTGATAAAAATGGAATTGACTATAGGCTGGTAATCATCAAGTTTCGATATTAATGAAATCTCAATACCGTCTGTATTTAAAGTTGTATAATTTCGAGTTGTCCACTTTGTTTCAGCAGGAAGCATTATCCAATCGATAATATTTTTTCCTTGACGATTAAAATAGCCAACTGAACCCGAAATGGTTTTATAATTTAGTTTCACACCCCCTTCGTAAGTGATTGCTGTTTCGGGTTTCAAGGTTGGATTGCCAATATTACTTGGTCCCTTGTAATATAAATCAGTAAAGGTTGGGTTTCGAAACGATCTGTTGATAGCTGAGTAAACTTTAAGTCCATTTAAAAGTTGATAAGTAGCATCAACACCATAGCTCGAATTACCATCAAATTGACGGCAATATGAGTAGTTAAAACCACCAGAAACAGTGAATTTTTTCAAATAGAAAACCTGATCAGCAAAAACGCTATAAATTGCCCTATTACTTCCAAGCGTGTAGTATTTATCACCTTCACCTTTAATTCTAATTGGAGTTTCAAGCGAATCGCCTAGATTATTACTAATAATATCCTCAATTCGCCCCTCAAACCCCAGCTGAAGCCTAGTGAATTGAGTGCTATATTGGTAAGTATTTTTTGTCCCTGTAATTGTTGATAAATGGTAATTATGACCTTTATACCAGCTATCGGGGTTCGATCTAAAGAGTTCAAACCTATCCCAATGTCTTCTTAGATAAGCATTGGTCATAAATTTATGCTGATTCCACTTTTTCTCATATCCTATTGATGAGATAAACGTCCTCGTTTTCTCGTATTGATTTGGATACTTTGGTGTATAAAAACTCTGTGCCCCAAAGCCTTTATCCTGATATCCTGCAAAAAGGTTAAAATCTCCCAAATTTGAATTTAAAACAGAATGCATAAAAACATTACTTGCTTTAAAATCTGTATTTTCGACATAGCCATCGCTGCGATTATGGGATATTGAAAGCAATGTTGTCGTTTTTTTAATTTTGAATATACTTTGCAAATTACCTTTCGCTAAGCCATATTCTCCAACCTGCGATGATAACTTAATGCTATTCTCTGAATCGGGTTTTGTAATGATATTGATTGCTCCGCTAAAAGCACCTGGTCCGTGTACTCTTGCTCCTGGACCCTGAAGAATCTCAATTCGTTGAATCGAGTTTAAATCGATAGGGACGTTTAGGTTGTGATGTCCCGTTTGTGGATCGGTTATGTTTACACCGTTTAAAAGAACTAGAACTTGATCGAATGAACCTCCTCTGAAATTGATATCGGCTTGAACACCGTGGCTGCCTCGTTGCCTGATATCTACATTGACTAATTTTTCAAGCACATCTTGCAGCGATGACGCGGCAACCTGCTGAATCTCTTTTTGAGTAACTACACTAACAACCCTTGTTAGCTCAGAGTAAGCCTCGGCTTTTACATCTTCTTGGATTATAACCTCATTTAAATCAAGATGTTTACTGATAGAACTTGTATCTATCTGTGCCACCGCAACCGATGGACTTGCCACAAGCGAGTACGTTAAGGGTATTACACATATCTTAACCGCCACTTTTAGGCTATTAAGAATACTATAACCCTTATTGGACCACTTGTGGAAATAGCGAATATTCCGGTTCGCCCCATTTCCTTTTTTCCTCATCCTTTAAAGATTTTGATTAAACTGTTAAACAATAAAATTGATATATAGGCGGCAAATCTAGGAAAATTATTTTGAAAGGATAGTTACAGAGTTGAAGAGTTAGGGTGTTACAGAGTTTCAGGGTTACAGAGTTATATCTCTCATTTCTCAA
>JBPXJX010000253.1:0-7693 GCA_051715525.1 Bacteroidales bacterium | reverse complement strand
TGAAGGATAAAGGAATTAAGGAGGAACAAATTGGAATATTTTATATAACACCCTGTGCTGCTAAAATTGCTGCTATAAAAAGTCCGGTTGGAGAAGAAAAGTCAGAGGTTACAGGTGTTCTGAATATGAATCTGATTTATAATAAAGTACTAAAATCGCTTGTTGGGCTTAGCGAATACGAAAGGGAAATAAAACTTAACAAGTCATGCTTAACTGGTAAAAGCCTAACATGGAGCCTTACAAATGGCGAAGCTAGCCAAATAGAAGGACGAAGTTTGGCCATTGATGGCGTAAATAACGTAATTGAATTTCTTGAGAAGATTGAGAATGAGGAGATATCCGATATCGATTTTCTTGAACTAAGAGCCTGCGACGAAAGTTGTGCTGGAGGTGTTTTAACATCAGGAAATCGATTTTTAACGGTTGAAAGGCTTAAAAAAAGGGTGAACGAAACAAAGGTCAAAGGTTACAAGGGTTACAATAATCAAATTCTGAAATACAAAGATTACCTCAGGGATAAAATGTCCATTAGCGAAATTAGTCCCCGATCAATGCTCAAACTTGATGAGGACATGGCTAAGGCCATGAAGAAAATGGAGCGCTCGAATCGCATAATGTGCTTTTTGCCCGGAATAGATTGTGGAAGCTGCGGAGCACCCTCGTGCCAAGCGCTTGCTGAAGATATTGTACAAGGTAAAGCGGCCATTTCACATTGCATTTTCCTTCAAAAAACGATGGAACAAACCCGTAAACTTAACCCAGATCACTCATTCAGGATTATGGAGAAGATATGGGGAAAAGATCGCTTTGAGAAGAATTGTAATAAAATTGATAAATCTAAAAGATATCATTAAGGCTAAGGCTAAGGCTAAGGCTAAGGCTGAGGTTAAGAATTAAGATTGAAATATTAAGCTTGCTATTTATGAAAGTTAAAGAGATTGTTGAAAAATTGAACCTTGAGGTTTTCTCGGGGAGCAATGGACTTGAAAAGGAGATTAATGGAGGCTACACATCCGATCTGCTTAGTGATGTTATGGGGCATGCAGACACAGGAAATGCTTGGATTACCTTACAAACACACAAGAATGTAATTGCAATTGCATCGTTAAAGGAGATTTCGGCAGTAATCATTGTAAAAGGGTTTAAGCCAGAAAACGATACAATCGCTCAAAGTAACGAGGAAGGAATTCCAATTCTTGGAACCAATAAAGAAACTTTTGAAATAACAGGTCTTTTATACAACCTGATAAAGTAAATGAACCTATACAAAGCCGATTTGCATATTCATACTGTTCTATCGCCTTGTGGCGATTTGAGTATGAGCCCTCTCAACATCGTTGAGCAGGCCGCTGCAGTTGGCTTAAATATTATAGGGATTACCGATCACAATAGCACGCTGCATGGCCCTGTAACAAAGAAACTAGCAGATAAGAAAGGGATAATGGTTGTTTTTGGCGCCGAGGTAACAACAAAAGAAGAGGTTCATTGCCTTTGCCTTTTTGAAAACGACGAGCAGCGAAAGAATTTTCAAGAATTCATCGAAAATAATCTTCCAAAAATTCAGAATAACACCTCAATCTTCGGGCATCAAGTTGTTGTTGATGAAAATGAAGAGATTTTAGAAGAGATTGAATCGTTGCTAATTACAGGCTTAAATGTGAGTATAGATGAAGTTGAACGCAAAGTTCATGAACTAGATGGGCTATTTATTCCAGCGCATATCGATCGTTCAAAATACAGCTTAACCAGCCAGCTTGGCTTTGTTCCAAAAGATTTAAATTTTGATGCCCTTGAGATTTTGAGAAATATTTCACTTGATAAAGCAATTCAAACATTTTCATATATCAAGAATGTTCGATTTATAAGAACATCCGATGCTCACAATATCGACCAAATAGGCACAAACCCATCAATCATAAAAATGGAAGCATTAAACTGGAATGAGCTAAAACTTGCTATTCTAAAGACTTGCGAAAGGGAGGTTGTGATATCATGAAAGATATATCGTTACATATCCTTGATATCGTTCAAAATTCCATTGTTGCTAAAGCAACTTTGGTTGAAATCAGCATTGATGAGGATTATATTAATGACTCGATTCTAATTATCATAAAAGATAATGGTTGCGGAATGAGCAATGAAATGATTGAAAAGGTAACCGACCCATATACAACCAGCAGAACCACACGTAAAGTCGGCTTAGGAATTCCATTACTCAAGCAAAATGCCGAAAGAACAGGAGGAGGCTTATCGTTAAAATCAGAACTAGGGTTAGGAACAACCCTATACGCCTCATTCAAACCCTCGAATATTGACTGTTTACCAATGGGTGATATAGCCGGTGTAATTTCGTTAACAGTATCGGGAAATCCATCGATAGATTTTATATACAATCATAAAATTAATGGTAACTTATACACCTTAAGCACGATAGAGATTAAAGAAGTTCTTGGTGAAGTATCAATCGGAGACCCCTCTGTTTCCAAGTATTTGAAGGAGATGATACAATCTAATTTAGAAGAAATACAAATTGGCATATTCGGTTATAAAACATAGCTAAAATCATGTTTTTTAATTAACAATTGAAATATTTTTGCAGTCCCAAATAACAAACTGTTTCTTATAATAAAACAATAGTATAATAAAAGTATGGCAAAGATTAAGTCGTTGGATGATTTAAGGATGATGAAGGAAAACCTTCAATCTAAAATCAACCTTAGAGAAAAAGGGGAAGACCCCGGAAGCCATGTTCAAATTAAAGTAGCAATGGCAACCTGCGGAATTGCATCAGGCGCAAAAACCGTGATGGAATTCATGATGGAAGAACTGGAGAAACGCGGAATTGAATCAGTTGTAACACAAACTGGTTGTATGGGTTACTGCTTTGCAGAGCCTACTATTGAAGTAAAACTTCCTGGCAAAGAGCCAGTTGTATTTGGCTATGTTGATAATAAAAAGGCAGATGAGATCATCGAGAAGTACATCAAGAATGGCGAGCTCGTTGAGGGTATCATCCCTATGAACTATGAGACTATCGAATAATCGAAAAGGAGGATACCGTAATGGCAAAGTATAAAATGCACGTACTCGTTTGTGGAGGAACAGGTTGTAAAGCCTCAGCAAGCGACTCAATTATCGAAAAGTTTAAATCTGAGCTAACCGCTAAAGGACTTGACAATGAGGTTCAAGTTATCCTTACTGGTTGCTTTGGATTTTGCGAGAAAGGCCCTATCGTAAAAGTTTTACCTGACAATACTTTCTACACACAGGTAAAACCCGAAGATGTTGCTGAAATCGTTGCAGAACACCTAATAAAAGGTCGTAAAGTTAACCGCCTTTTATATGTTGACCCAAAGAACAATGAGCATGTAAGTGACTCAAAGCATATGGGTTTCTACCGTAAGCAAATTCGTATTGCTTTACGTAACTGCGGTTTCATCAACCCAGAAAACATTGACGAGTATATCGCTCGCGATGGATACTATGCAATTGGCAAAGTATTAAAAGAATATACACCTGCTCAAACCATCGATATCATTAAGAAATCTGGTTTACGTGGTCGTGGAGGCGGAGGTTTCCCAACCGGTTTAAAATGGGAGATTGCCAGCAAAAATGCTGCTGATCAAAAATATGTAGTTTGTAATGCCGACGAGGGCGACCCAGGAGCATTCATGGATCGTTCGGTACTTGAGGGTGACCCACACTCAGTACTTGAGGCAATGGCAATTTGCGGTTACTGTATCGGCGCAACTAAAGGTGTTATTTACATCCGCGCTGAGTATCCACTTGCTATTACCCGTCTTAAAATAGCTATCGACCAAGCCCGTGAGTACGGTTTACTTGGTAAAGATATCATGGGTACTGGTTTTGATTTTGATATTACTCTACGTTACGGTGCTGGTGCATTTGTTTGCGGTGAGGAAACATCACTTATCCACTCAATGGAAGGTTTACGCGGTGAGCCTACCAACAAACCACCTTTCCCAGCTGAAAGCGGTTACCTAGGAAAACCAACCAACGTTAACAACGTTGAAACATTTGCTAGCGTTCCTGTAATCATCCTAAAAGGTGCTGAATGGTTTGCATCGATTGGTACTGAAAAATCAAAAGGTACAAAAGTATTTGCTCTTGCAGGTAAAATCAATAACGTAGGTTTAATCGAGGTTCCAATGGGAACAACCCTTCGCGAAGTTATCTTCGAGATTGGTGGCGGTATCAAAAATGGTAAAAAATTCAAAGCAGCTCAAACCGGTGGTCCATCGGGTGGTTGCTTAACCGAAAAACATCTTGATACTCCTATTGACTTTGATAACCTGATTGCTGCTGGCTCAATGATGGGTTCAGGTGGTATGATCGTTATGGACGAAGACGATTGCATGGTTTCAATTGCAAAATTCTTCCTTGAATTTACAGTTGAAGAGAGCTGCGGAAAATGTGCTCCTTGCCGTATTGGTAACAAGCGTTTATATGAGATTCTTGAACGTATTACCAATGGCGAAGGTACAATGGAGGAGCTTGAGCGTCTACGCAACCTAAGCAATGTTATTAAAGATACATCACTTTGCGGTTTAGGACAAACATCTCCAAACCCTGTCCTATCAACAATGGATAACTTCTATCACGAGTATCTTGCACACGTAAACGATAAGAAATGTCCTGCTGGACAGTGTAAATCGTTAATGCAATATGTAGTAGAGCCTGATGCTTGCGTTGGTTGTACAGCTTGTGCACGCAACTGTCCTGTTAACGCTATCATTGGTGAGCGTAAGAAGCCACATGTTATTGATACAGCAATTTGTATCAAGTGCGGTGCTTGTATCGAGAAATGTAAATTTAATGCTATCAGCATCAAATAATTAGGGGTTAAAATGGAAACAATAAAACTAACAATTGATAATAAGCCTGTAGAAGTACCAGCAGGGACTTCGGTTTATCAGGCTGCAAAAAACCTTGGGATTGATATTCCTGTGCTTTGCTACATGAATCTTCATGATCTAGGAATTGAGAACAAACCTGCAGGATGTCGTATTTGCGTTGTTGAAGTTGAAGGTAGAAGAAATTTAGCTCCTAGCTGTTCAACAACCTGTGCTAACGGAATGGTTGTAAAAACACATACAACTCGCGTTATCAACGCACGTCGCACTGTGATGGAGTTAATCCTATCAGACCATCCAAAAGATTGCCTAACCTGTCCAAAGAGCGGTAGCTGCGATTTGCAGAATATGGCTGTGAAAATGGGTGTTCGCAACATTCCTGGTCAAGCATACGCTGAGATGTCGACTTACAAAACCGACTTCTCTCCTTCTATCATTCGTGATATGGACAAATGTATCATGTGCCGTCGTTGCGAGACCATGTGTAACGATTTCCAAACTGTTGGTGCATTAAGCGGTGTTAACCGTGGATTTACAGCAGTAGTTGCACCTGCATTTGAGCAAGATTTAGAAAAATCACCTTGTACATATTGCGGTCAGTGCGTTGCAGTTTGCCCAACAGGTGCATTAACTGAGGTTGACCACACTCCAAAGGTAATTCGTGCATTAGCAGATCCAACCAAAACCGTTCTAGTTCAAACAGCTCCTGCTGTTCGTGCTGCTCTTGGTGAAGAGTTTGGTCTTGAGGCTGGTACTAGCGTTACAGGCAAAATGGTTGCTGCGCTTCGTCAAATAGGTTTTGACTTTATATTCGATACCGACTTTGCTGCTGACTTAACCATTATGGAAGAAGGCACCGAGCTACTTACCCGTTTAGGTAAACATTTAAACGGCGATAAGGATGTTAAACTTCCTATCTTAACCAGCTGCTGCCCAGGTTGGGTTGGTTTCTTTGAGCATAACTATGCTGATATGCTTGATGTACCTTCAACCGCTAAATCACCACAGCAGATGTTTGGTGCTATTGCAAAAAGCTACTTTGCTGAAAAATTAGGTAAGAAGCGCGATGAGCTAGTTGTAGTTTCTGTTATGCCTTGCTTAGCTAAAAAATACGAGTGCCAACGCGATGAGTTTAAAGTTGATGGCAACCCAGATGTTGACTTCTCAATCTCAACCCGTGAATTAGCTCACCTAATTAAAGAGTTCAATATTAACTTTAACGAGCTTGCTGACGAAGATTTCGATAGACCTCTTGGTGAATCAACAGGTGCTTCTGTAATATTCGGTGCAACTGGTGGTGTTATCGAGGCTGCTACACGTACTGCATACGAAATCCACACTGGAAAAAAACTTGAAAAAGTTGATTTCCTTGAACTTCGTGGCATGGAAGGTATTCGTTCAGCAACAGTTGATTTCAATGGCTTACCAATCAATATTGGTATTGCCCATGGATTAGGTAATGCTAGAAAGTTGCTAGATCAAGTTCGTGCTGGTAAAACAAACTACCATGCAATTGAGATCATGGCCTGTCCTGGTGGATGTATCGGTGGCGGTGGGCAACCACTTCACCATGGTGATACATCAGTCCTAAAAGCTCGTACAAGAGCAATTTACAGCGAGGACTCGAATAAGATAATTCGTAAATCGCACGAAAACCCATATATCATTAAGCTATACGAAGAGTTCTTAGGAAAACCAATGAGCCACAAAGCTCATGAGTTACTCCATACACACTACTTCGATAAGAGCAGCAAGGATATATTTATTTAATTTACGGAGGATAGGAAATGTCACATATAAAAGTTGAGTTAAAAAAAGAACAAGTTGCAAAAATCAAGGATATTTGCAAATCGTTCAACAACGAGGCTGGCGAGCTTATCAACGTACTTCACAAAACACAGGGGTCGTTTGGTTACCTTCCTGCCGAAGTACAAGAAGTAATTGCTAGAGAACTTAATGTTTCAGTTGCGAAGGTTTATGGAGTAGTTACATTCTATTCTTTCTTCACAATGATACCAAAGGGTAAATACCCAATCAGCATTTGCACCGGGACTGCTTGCTATGTTCGTGGTGCAGAAAAAGTGCTTGATGAGTTTAAGCGTATCCTCGATGTAAAAGTTGGTGAAACTACCCCTGATGGTAAATTCTCGTTAAGCTGCTTACGTTGCGTTGGTGCTTGTGGTCTTGCACCAGTTGTAATGGTAGGTGAGAAAGTTTACGGTAGAGTTTCTCCTGATGGTGTAAAAGACATCATTAAAGAGTACGAGCAATAATATCTTATAACGAAAAGAAAAAGGGGCTTTAAAGCCCCTTTTTTATTGGATATCAGTCAAACCCTCCTTTACCCCTATACAATTTTAGAGGTTTATCCAATTCGAGTTTTAAAACAGTCATATATTTATCTTGACCTGATTCAGGAACATTAATGTATATAAGCCCAGGAACATGGCTCCATGAAATTTTCCCAACAACCTTATGGTGTAGCAAAGTTCTATTGCCAACAACGCTAATTGATTTTATTGGATTAATTAAGCCTTTAACAACCACATCACCCATTACCTTCCCTGGTAAGAAAAGAAACAAACTTGTAGAGTCTTTAGATATTGTTGAAGGACCATAGAAATGCCCTTGAGGCATTCCTCCAAGTGCTCCAAAAATAGCCTCACTGTGTTTATTAGTCCAATTACCTAGTTCTTTCAAAATATTCACCTGTTCATCTGGAATTGTTCCATCTTCTCTTGGACCAATATCAAGAAGTAAATTACCACCCATACTTATTGCATCGGCAAAAATTGTTATGATTTCATAAGGAGTTTTGA
>JBPXJX010000252.1:0-6728 GCA_051715525.1 Bacteroidales bacterium | reverse complement strand
TCAAAACTGTTCGTTTTTACTTTCTTGTGTACGACTGCGAACACTCTGTTATTCAATTAGCTAACATTAGCTAATTTTTAATCATTTAAACCTAAAAAGAACTTTCAGCTATAATTTATTACCTGTTTGTATATATGAGCTATATCTAATCGTGTTACCCTATGTGAATCATAAAATACTTACTATACTTCTGATCATGTGTTGTTTAAACTAGTACCCGAATTACTATGACCCTTTTAAAAAATTTTTGCTTTTAATCTTATCGAATTTGACTTGCAAAAATTCTTTGCTAACTACATAATTCATAAATATTTGAATTTCTTACTAAAATAGTATCAGCAATAAATTGAGTTTTTTATATAAAAAAACTTAACTTTAAACAATAAACACCTTAAGCAAGGTTTTAACTATTTAAAAATACCTGCGATGATTGAGCCATTAATAATACAGGCAACACACGACTGCCCTGATGTAATACTCGATAAAAAGTTGAATTGTTTAGAGTTTAGTGGCAAAGCGCTTCCCGAAAACCCCAAGGAGTTTTTTAACCCTATTGTAGATTGGTTGCTCGAGTATTCTAAGGAGCCTAATAATGAAACTGTTGTTAAGTTTAAGATGGAATATATAAACTCTGCTTCGCAGAAAAAGATTCACGACATCATTCTAATTTGCAAAGATATTCACGAAAACAACAACCCTGTTTTTATCGATTGGTATTACCACCACGAAGATGAGGGCATGAAAGAGGAGGGCGAAACACTTTCTGAACTAGTTAAAATTCCGTTTAGGTTTTATATGTATTAAACGAAATCCAAACAACTGAATTAATTCCAAAAAAGAATCCCTTTTCAATTTGAAAAGGGATTTTTTTGTTGTCCTGCAAGGGGTCGAACCTCGAGTCTTCTGAGCCAGAGTCAGACGTGTTGCCAATTACACTACAGGACAGTTGTATGACTGTAAAGATATATGAAGTTGTTTAATTTTTCAAAGGGTTTTGTTAGAAAAAGTTACAATTGACAAGAGACAAGTTGCTAGAATACTACAAACTAGCAACTTATCGCTATATATTTTTTATAATGAACAACCATCAACAAGAAACGACCAACGATTATTGTGCCGATATCTTAGCCCAAGTATCCTTAAGCGTAACCGTACGGTTAAATACCATTGCTCCGGGTTTTGAATCCGAATCAACGCTGAAGTAGCCCATGCGCTCGAACTGGAACTTTTGCAGCGCTTTAGCGCTGGCAAGTGCAGGTTCTAAATAGCCATAAATCACCTTCAGCGACTCAGGGTTAATTCCCGATTTCCAATCCTGTCCTTCGGGAACATCATCAGGATTTTCGCGCGAGAATAATCTATCGAATAGCCTAATCTCGGTTTTAACAGCGTGTTGGGCCGATACCCAATGAATAGTTCCTTGAACCTTACGTCCATCGGGCGATTGACCACCTTTTGATGCTGGATCGTAGGTGCAACGTAGCTCAACAATATTACCTGCGGCATCCTTAATTACCTCGTTGCACTTAATGAAATAAGCGTAACGCAACCTTACTTCCTGACCTGGTGCTAAACGGAAGAACTTTTTAGGAGGATTCTCCATAAAATCTTCTTGCTCAATATAAAGTTCGCGAGAGAAAGGAACCATTCGCTTTCCAGCCGATTCATCCTCAGGGTTGTTAACTGCCTCGAGCTCCTCAGTTTGTCCTTCGGGATAGTTGGTGATAACCACTTTAAGCGGGTTAAGTACTGCCATACGTCGCTCGGCGCGTTTATTCAAATCCTCGCGAAGGCAGAACTCAAGTAATGAAATATCAATAACGTTATCGCGTTTAGCAACACCAACCCTCTCGGCAAAAGCACGAATCGCCTCGGGAGTATAACCCCTGCGGCGTAATCCGCAGATGGTAGGCATACGAGGATCATCCCAACCCATAACCACTTTTTCCTGAACAAGCTGCAAAAGCTTGCGCTTGCTCATCATGGTGTAGGTCATATTTAAACGAGCGAACTCGTATTGGTGCGATGGGAAAATCTCGAGCTTCTCGATAAACCAGTCGTATAACGGACGGTGAACATCAAACTCGAGAGTACATATTGAGTGTGTTATCTGCTCAATTGAATCGCTTTGCCCGTGGGCATAGTCGTACATTGGGTAGATACACCATTTATCGCCAGTGCGATGATGATCGGAGTGAATAATTCGGTAAAGAATTGGGTCACGCATAAGCATGTTAGGGTGCGCCATATCGAGCTTTGCTCGAAGAACCCTGTCGCCATCCTTAAACTCACCGGCGCGCATTCTGCGGAAAAGATCGAGGTTCTCCTCAACCGAACGGTTTCTGAAAGGGCTATCCTTACCCGCTTGGTTAACAGTGCCCCTGTTTAAACGAATCTCCTCTTGGGTTTGATCATCAACATAGGCTAAGCCTTTTTGAATAAGAAGTTCAGCCCATTGGTATAGCTGCTCAAAATAATCGGAAGCGTAGAACTCGTTAGCCCAATTGAATCCAAGCCAACGAACATCCTCCTTTATGGAATCAACGTACTCAACATCCTCCTTAACTGGGTTCGTATCATCGAACCGAAGGTTTGTTTTACCGCCGTAACGCTGGGCAAGACCGAAGTTTAGGCATATCGACTTTGCATGGCCGATATGTAGGTAACCATTGGGCTCTGGGGGGAAACGTGTGAGTACACGACCAGCGTGTTTGCCCGATTTAAGATCCTCTTCGATAATCTCCTCAAGAAAGTTTTTTGATTTTTCCTCCAAACCTTCGTTTTTAAGCGGTTCGCGTTCCATTGTTGAATTATTGATTGAATGAAACGCAAAATTAGAATTTTAATGGATAATTGTACTGTATTGAAGATTACTTTTTTACTAGCAGTAAAACAGTGTCTATTAAGAATAGCAAATTAATAGATGCCTGCTTTTGAAGGCATGACATAAAACCCCACCAAGCATTAATGCCCGATGGGGTTTTGCATCACTAAAAATTGAACTTGAAAATTTATTGAATTGTGAAGTTAAGATCGTAAGAAGTAAAATTTAGTTCGCATTTTGCATCGGCACTAGTGCTGCAATCGAGTTCAGTTTTACTATCCTTCTCAATATAAACTAATGGGCGGTTTTTAAAACGCTCCTTAGGGTAATTAACCTGACCATAAGTTGTATTGCATATAAGCCTGTAATTCAACGCTTGATCAGCATTAAGGGTAACAGAACCATATTTAAAATCGCCTTTAAAATTAAAAAAAGATGGTGCTAATTTTTGAACCGAAATTTCGGAATCGTAGCAGCTGTTCAAAGTTATTGATGAGTTTACAGTGCCTAACCGAAACTTATTATACTTTGATTCATCACAAGCAATTTCATTAATTGAATTAACTGTATAAGTATCGTTATAGCTAGTTTTTATTTCAAACACACCAATAGTTGATGCAGTAAACTCGCTGTACTTCGAATCGTATTCAACTCGCGAAAAGCTCCCAACCTCGATATTGCAATCATAAAGATTGAATTTCCCGAGATTTGATGTACCCTTTGCTTTTAACGAAGTGTATTTTGCTTCGATATCAACCCCTTTTAGGTTATCAATATTGTAATTATCGTTATATGATTCTAAAACGAGAAGATTAATTGATTTACTTGTGAACTTTGAGTATTTTGAAGTTACAATAACCTTGTTCAGCTCGTCGAAAAAGAGTTTACAGTCGTATACGTCAAACTTCACATCCTTCCCTTTCCCTGCGTTTATTGTTGAATATTTAGCTTCAAATGCGCTCTTATCTCCAAAATCACCCATATCTAAATCAACATTATACAAATCAAAATCAATGCTGCCAAGCAGATTTGCTGATTTAATGCTATTATATTTACTTTTTAAATTGAAGGCAATGCTTTCGGGAACCCATATTGTGTAGGTTGCTTTAAAGGATGAGGTAGAAACTGTTTCGCCTGTAATAAGTTTTGTTTTTTCATAAAACCCGAAAATCTTAACGGTTCCTTCGGAAAATATAGTGCTAATTTCAATTGACCCTCCACCCTGCTCTACCTTTGGGTTTTTGAATGCTGCTAATATCTTATCAACATCCTCCTTACTTCCTCCTGATATTAGTATTTCTCCAGTTAGCTTAATCTCATTGTTCTTCCAAGTATTAATCTGAAGATCGGAGTCGTACATGTTAAGTATAAGCTTATCAGTAGCTGATACCTTATATATTGACTCAAAGCGATCCTTTACCTCTTCGGCTTTAGCCAAATTTGGTCTAATTCCATAAATAAGGACTGCTATTATTGCAAATATTCTAAATATTGATTTGATGTTTTTCATACTGTTGATTTTTTTCAATTTCGTTTAACATACGTTCTAAAAGCATTATTTTTTTTCGGTATAAATCCATTAAAGAGCTAATCAACTTTGGATTTGGCCCTTTCTCCTTTAAATCATCAGAATAATGAGTAATAAGATCATCGAGGTACTGAATTTCATTGTTGCTTGTAGCAAGATCCTCCTTATTGTAAGATGCTTGCTTAATAAGCTTTGAATAGTTATCAATCTGATTTCTAAACTCAACCTCTTGGTTGGCAAGCATTGGGTCGATGTTTACAAATATTAGCTTTGGCTTGTTCGCATCAATTAAAAAGTAAGCAGCCAACAATGATACCAATAGAATAACCGAAGCCGCAGCAATTGAACGCCAAAGAAACAAGCTGTTTTTTGTTCCTTTGCCTTGCATTGAATGTGAAATTCCTTTCCAGAGGTAATCCTCGTCGGGTTTTTCAATATCCAGATTAGCACGGTTCCCTTTAATGTAGTCTTCTAAATTCATAAACAGTAGTTCGTTAATTCTCTTGCAACAGCTTAACCTTTAATTCAGTCTTAACTTTCTCCTGCAATATGGCTTTTGCTCTCTGATACTGAGATTTTGAAGTTGATTCTGTTATTCCCAACATATCAGCAATCTCTCGATGCATATAGCCCTCCAATAGATAAAGGTTAAGAATTACCCTTGCTTTATCAGGAAGCGATTTTATAGCCTCATGGATGATTTCAGGTGTAACTTCAGGAAAATCATCATCGTAGTTTTCGTCAACAATGTTTACATTTTCCAAATCAGCAAAAACCTCCTTTTTCTTTCTGAGCGAATTAAGAGATTTGTTTATCACAATCCGCTTGAGCCATACACCGAAAGAAGAATCGCCTTTGAAAGAACTCAGTCCATTGAAAGCGCTTAAAAACGAATCCTGTATGATATCTTCTGCATCAAACTGATTGCAAACAATTCGAATGCAAGTATTGTACATAGCCTGCACGTGCATTTTGTATAGCCTGTACATCGCCTGCTGGTCGCCTTGTTTTGCGCGCTCAACCAAATTTGCGCTGATATCTACCGATTCTAAGCCCAATTCAAATTCTTTATATAAAAGACACAGCTATTTTTGAAAAGACGGAATAATTTTGAAAAAAAATTAATCTATACAAACTTAAGGAATTGGAATGATAAGATTATCAGTAAAATGAATGATATTTTGATGATTCTAATCAACCTAGAGAAATAGAGTATAAATTTGTAGTCGATAAAATTAAAACGATGGCATTAATAGAAGTTGAGAATATGGAGTTCCATGCAAACCATGGACACTTTGCCGAAGAACAGGTTATTGGAAACACTTTTCTAGTTGACCTAAAAATTGAGTATAACTCTGAAAATGCTCAAAAAAGCGATAATCTGAAGGATACTGTTAACTATCAGCGGGCTTATGAGATAGTTAAACGTGAAATGAAAGTATGTTCTCATCTTTTAGAGCATGTTGGAGCAAGGATTATCGATTCGATTATTGCTGAACTTCCTGGCGTAGAAATGGCACAAGTTAAGGTTTCGAAGGTAAATCCTCCCATGGGCGGAAAAATACAGAAGGTTAGCGTTACCTTACAAAAAACAGTAAAATAAGCACAAAGATTTGCTAGATTGATTTTTTTAATATCTTTGCAATCCGTTTAGCCGAAATGGTACCGTGGCCGAGTGGCTAGGCAGCGGTCTGCAAAACCGTGTACAGCAGTTCGACTCTGCTCGGTACCTCAACGAAAAGCCCCGAAATTTCGGGGCTTTTTCTATTTTTTACGGTTGTGTAATCCACACTCTTTGCTTTCAGGATTTTCCCACCACCATCGCCCGGCACGAACATCTTCCCCTTCAAAAATAGCCCTTGTGCAAGGTTGACAACCAATACTAGGATAACCTTTATCGTGCAAACTGTTATAGGGAACATTATTTTGCTTAATATAATCCCAAACCTGTTGCTCTGTCCAATCAATAAGCGGGTTTAACTTAATCATTCCATTTGCCTCGTCCCATTCAATTAGCTGGTTATCGGTTCGGGTAACCGATTGTTCTCTACGTAATCCGCAAATCCAAACATCGGATTTGGCAAATGCTCTTTTTAAAGGGTTTATTTTACGAATTCGACAGCACTCTTTTCTATTTTCGACGGTTTGGTAAAAAAGATTAATCCCTTTTTCAAACACCATAGCCTCAACTTCGCCCTGATTGGGCGAGTATACCTCTATCTTAATTTTATATCGTAGGCAGGTTTTTTCAATTAGCTCATGAGTTTCATAAAATAACCTCCCCGTGTCAAGGGTGAAAATTCGAGTTTGCGGAGCGTAGCGAACAACCATATCTGTAAGTACCTGATCCTCTAGTCCAAGGCTAGAGGCAAGCAC